>JAYUDQ010000528.1:0-1575 GCA_043739745.1 Acidimicrobiia bacterium
CGGAACGCCCGCGTGTACAGCAGCGTCGCCGGGTCAACCGCAGCAAGGAACGCACCATCGAAACCGATGACGGCGCCCAGCCGTGCGAGCAGGCCGTCGCTGAACACCGACATCTCAGACGACGCCGCGCACCAGCGAACCAGACCCTGCTCGGCACCGCGACCGACCGCCACATCCTCAGAATGGCATGCCTGCGCGGCCGCACCACCCCCCGGAACTGGGGATGGTCACACCGGGCGCGCCAGCCCAACATCGGTCCCATGACGAACATCGACAGCTTCCCGCCCGACGAGACCTCCAGGGCCGCCTCCCACGCCGTCCCCGGCACCCGCATCACCCCCGGGGTCGTCAGCGCCCTCGACGGACCAACCCTCGCCGGCCCGGAGGCGGCAGGAGTCCTGACGTTGCTGCACACGACGTTCACCAGCGACGAGGGCGCCCAACGGGGCTACCGCAACTTCGCCACCATGAAAGAAGACTTCCGCACCCGTCCGGGGTTCCTACGCTGGCTCACCTTCAACGACGGACCTCACGGGTACGCACTCGGCCTGTGGCGCAACCCCGACGACGTGACGGCGTTCATCGCCGGCGCCGCCCACCAATCCATGGCCCGCGAGCAACGAGAACGGCCCTTCGAGCACAGCCAGTTCGCCGGCATCTGGGCCGCCCACACGGTCGGCCGCCGGATGCTCTACTGCGAACAGTGCGGCACGGCCACAGCAGCGCCTACAGTCAGCTGCTCCGGCTGCGATGCCCCACTGCACGACCCGTTCGCCTGAGGCCGGAACCACATCGGCTTCTGCCGCTGAGCCCGCGCCCGGTCCAGTGCATAGGTATGCAGCCCGACACCATCCTTCCGGCGGCCCGTTGGCCGCTACGGAACAGCGGAGAACGCAGCTCTTCGCACGGCGCGAACCGCGGAGAGCGCCTGGTCCGCATCGTGTCGCTGGTCGTTGATGTCCGGGAGAAGACCTCGCTACCCGTCGCCCGCAGCAAAGGGCGATCTGGGGCAGGCCACGCACCGACTACTGCTTACTCCGGTCCAAGAGCTCCGGGAGGCGAAGCAGCGGTGGCATCCTTGAGTTCTACGAAGATGACGTGAGTGTCGGTGTCGCCGATGTTGTGGCCGGAGTGCTGCTGCGCTGGGAGCCAACCCGTTAGACCCGCTTCCATTTCGACCTCCCGTTGCGCGTCATTCTCCCCGTGAAGTCGCCTTCGGAAGGCGCTGCGGGTGTACATGACGCTGTCCGGGTGCTCGTGCGGTGTGGTCCTGTCGCCTGGCTTGTCCTTGTACTCGAGGACGCGCACACGATCGTTTTCGAAGATCACCTTGTAATGGTCCGGATTGGTAACGCACGGGTCCAGGCTCATGGGTTGCTCCTTAAGATCCGATGGCCGCGACGACGAGCCGAAACCGGCCGAAGTCTCGCAGACCTTTCGAAGCGTTCGCTGACAAGGCCGGTTCTCGCCGGTGGGCAGCGCCTGCTGGCCACAGCACCCCTCCGCGCTGGTTGCCGAGCTAGTCCGTCGCTATCTGCTCCTTCCGAGTAGCGCTCTTCGGCGCGGGCACCATGG
>JAYUDQ010000529.1:0-1571 GCA_043739745.1 Acidimicrobiia bacterium
GCCGGGTCGGCGGGCAACGCCATCAGTTCGTCGTAGAGACCGAACACGACGGGCTCGTTCCAAGCATCGGCCACGGGGTCGAGCGCATCCATCCGATCGGCGAGTGACGTCGGCACCACCACACCCTCGTCGCACCGCTGCTGCCGCTCCTCTCGAAGCAACGTGAAGAGCGTGTTCCATTGCGACATCGCGCCAGTGTTGCGCACACCGGACCCGGTAGATTTCGTCGTCTCATGGATGACGCGACGACCCCCCGCAAGACGGCGGACAACCCCCCAGCAATCGACTGGACGGCGCTGCATGCTGCCGCTGTCGCAGCCGCCCAGCATGCGTATGCGCCCTATTCGAAGCTGCACGTCGGGGCCGCCGCGATCGTCGACGACGGACGTACCATCGTCGGCTGCAACGTCGAGAACGCCTCCTATGGCATCGGCCTCTGTGCCGAGTGCGCGCTCGTCGGCCAGCTTCACCTCGGTGGAGGAGGGCGCCTGGTGGCACTCGTCGCCGTCGACGGCGAGGGCGCTATCCTCACGCCCTGCGGCCGATGCCGGCAGCTGCTGATGGAGCAGGGCGGTCCTGATCTCAAGGTCCAGGGCCTCGGCGGCCCGCGACCGATGCGCGAGCTCCTTCCCGACTGGTTCGGCCCCGAGGATCTCACCGCCCGCGGGCTCTGAACATCGAAGAAACTGAAACTGACCAACTCAGCGGTCGTTCGCGGGCTCCCGGTCCATCATCCCGATCACGGCATCGACCTCGACCTCGACCTTCCACGACGGGTCGAGGAGCGCAGCGACGACGATGGTCGTGTTGGCGGGGCGGATCTCGTGGAAGAGCTCGCCGTGCACCTTCTCGATCGCATGCACGTCGGCTGCGCTGGTGAGGTAGATCCTTGTCCGTACGACGTCGGCCAACCCGCCGCCCGCCTCCATCAGCGCCTTCTCCACGATCTCGAAGCAGCGCCGGACCTGTCGTTCCGGGTTCGGGTCTACCGTGCCATCGGGCCACTGCGGCGTCGTGCCGCTCACGAACACCTGAGTGTCGACCCGGACGGCGCGGCTGTACCCGAGGATCAGCTCGTAGGGAAGGCCGGAAGAGATCTGCTGGCGCAGTGTCATGGGCTCCCACGCTAGATCGACGGCCGGCCGCAGAAGGCGCGGGTCGGGCATCGGCGGCACGCACACGTCGAGGCCTCGGTCGGCAAGACTCGTGCATGGCAACGCTGTCGCACGAAACGATCCGCAAGGCGCCGAAGGTCCTGCTCCATGACCACCTCGACGGCGGGGTTCGACCGTCCACGATCGTCGATCTCGCTGCGCAGAACGGCTACAAAGGCCTGCCCACGATGGATGTCGACGACCTCGATGCGCACATCCGCCGGGGCGCCGACCGCCTCAGCCTGGAGCTCTACCTCGAAACGTTCGCCTTCACCACCGGTGTCATGCAGGAACGCGACGCGCTCGTGCGGGTGGCGGCCGAGTGCGCCGAGGACCTCGCCGCCGATGGCATCGTCTACGCCGAGGTCCGCTATGCGCCGGAGCAGCATCTCGAAGCCGGGCTGTCGCTCGACGAGG
>JAYUDQ010000530.1:0-1571 GCA_043739745.1 Acidimicrobiia bacterium
GCCGGCGCATCGTGTTCCGACCGCACCCTGCGCGACGACGCCGCGCCGCGCACCGTGGAGATCCGGTACCGGTGCCTGTTCGATCACAAAGTGACCTTCCCCGACGCTCACGACCAGCGCTGAGTGATAGAGGTTGCACCGGGCCCTCCGGGCTGCGAACGCCGAGAGCGCCTCGAAGATCGTGCCCGAGATCCGCACGACATGCTCGCCGGCACCGAGCGGTATCCAGTACAGGTCGATCGACCCTTCGCCCTGCGTCATGGCGCACCGATCCGTCGCAACGTCAGCGGTCGTTGCGAGGTTCGATCACGACTCGTCGGGTACGAGGTAGTGCGAAGCGATGCGGGGATCGGCCACGAAGTCGCCGATGGTCACGCCCAGCATGATGATGAAGCCGATCAGTGCTGCGATCGCGGCGTAGAGCGCCAACGTGCTCACCACCGACCAGCCCCATGCGTACAGCAGCAATCCGCGGAGCGTCTCACCCTTGAACAGCGTGGCGACCTGGCCGGTCAACTTGGCGTCGGTCGGCGCGGCGCGGGACAGCTCACTCACCTGCGCGTAGGTCTTGCCGCCGGCCGCCGCCGTCAGGTGCTCCGCGATGAACTGGTTGGCGTAGGCCTTGGCCTTGGGTCCGGTATCGACCTTCTGACCTGCGTACCGCTGGAGCCCTGGGTACACCTTGGGATCCAACGCCGGCGAGCCTTTGGTCGGGAAGGAAATGTCCTGGGCCCCCAACTGGGAATGCACCATATCGAGCCCGAAGTTCGACCCGTAGAACAGGAGCGCGGACCCGACCCCGAGGATCAGACACAGAATGACTTCGACGACCCGGCGAGTCGCAACGAAGCCCAACATCGTGCGAGGGCGACGGGTTTTCGGGGACGCCCCACCCGAACCTCCTGGCGCTGACGTGTGGCCGACGGGCGGCGGCGCAATGTCGGTAGCTGCATTCATTGCGATCTCCTCGTAGCGAGTGCGTTCGGCTTCAGCATCGAACGGTTGGGTTGAGCGCAACAGGGCCACACGTCACTACGTGATGACCCGACCGTTGAACGGTTCCACTGCACGCCCGGAAATCAGTTCGCCCCGCAGCGTCACCACATCGGACGCCCCCGTCACGGCCCACGGTCGCAACGGGAGTGGTCCGAGCCGATCCAGTGCGGGGCCATCGGTCACTGCCAGGCGGCCAGTGATCAGCACGCTCCAGCCGGTGTGAGCGAACCCGTCATACGAGTCGACCTCGAAGCACGCAACCACCTGGAGGCGCGCGGCGTCGAGCTTCTGGCCCGGTTCGGTCCGGAACACAATGTCTCGGCCGACCACCACGAAGTTGATCGGGAAGATGACCGGCATGGCCCTTGCGCTGAAACCGAGCCGGCCGATCGACTCACCGCCGACGAGTCGGAGGCACCGATCCTCGTCGATGACAGCAATCCCCTGATGGGCAGTGTCGGATGTCTCGGGCGGCATCGTCTCAGCGTGCGACTCACCCGTGCGATTCGCTAGAGCACTAGGTCCCGCCGTCGCAGATGGGGACCTTCTGCTCTAGGAGCGCGTTGGTTCACCGT
>JAYUDQ010000531.1:0-1571 GCA_043739745.1 Acidimicrobiia bacterium
TGTCGGTGTCAGCCAACTGGTTCGTGTGAACGGCAGCGGCCCGCCGACGCATCTGCGCCTGTCCGTCGGCCGTTCGGTGATCGATGCACTCGCAACCCTGAGGCTCCCGCGCGCTCCGGCGGCAGATGCGTTGCCCCGGCTGATCGCGTTCCCCGGCACACATCTCGCCGACGTCTGGGTGGCCGGAACGATCGAAGCGTCCGACGGCACCGTCACGAGCCAGGCGGCAGACGGATGGGCCATTGCGGTGCCGGTCAGAGGAGTCGGCTGGCTCATCGCGCCGCTCCAGCCCCGGGCGGTCGAAGGCCTCCTGGCCCGGCGATCAAAGGGCGACGCGCTCGGGATCGAGCTGCGCGTCAACGGAACCGGGCTGATCGCGCGCGTCGATCCGCGCCGGGCCACGGCCTCGAGCCGACGAACCACCACTCGTATCGACGTCCTCGGCACACCGATCACCGTCCAGGTGACCGCCCCCCGCCGATTTGGGACATCGACCGGCCCGAGCCCGCTCGTCCTGTTCCTCGGCGGCCTGATCGTCAGCGGAGTGCTCGCGGCGCTCGTTGCTCGTCGGGAGAGTCGTCTGATCACGGCGGGGCTGGCGGCGGCGCTCGCCGTCTCGGAGCGCATCGCCCGCACCGACCAGCTCACCGGCCTCGGCAACCGCCGCTCGATGGACGAGACCGTCGAGCGTGCCCTCCAGACGCCCGACCGCGTCGGGGTCTGCCTGATCCTCTGCGACCTCGACCGGCTCAAGGTCATCAACGACTCCCGCGGTCACGAGGTCGGTGACGGCCTTCTCGCCGACGTCGCGGTCCGACTTCGTGAAGCCGTGACCGCCGGTCATGTTGCCCGTTTCGGCGGCGACGAGTTCGTGATCGTGCTGCCGGACGCAGAGCGTTGGGCGGGCGTCGATCAGGCTGAACGGGTGCTGGCCGCGATGCGGCGGCCGTTCGCCGTGGGCACCGACGCGGTCGTCGTGGGCGTGAGCGTGGGGGTGGCATGGGCCGACCCCGCAACGTCGAACAGCCGGTCGCAACTCCTGCGCGACGCCGACGTTGCGATGTACGCGGCGAAGCGGGGCGGTGGCAACCGCATTGCGGTTGCCGACGACGCACTACGCCACGAGGGCAGCCAGCAGCTCGACCTCGAACTCGCGCTCCGGGCGGCGCTCGGCTCGGACCAGATCCGCACCTGGTACCAGCCGCTCGTCGATGCCAACGGCGTGATCCGCGCGCTCGAAGCCCTCGTCCGGTGGCAGCACCCCGAACGGGGCCTCCTCGCGCCGGGTGCCTTCCTGCCAGCGGCCAAGGATGCCGGTCTGCTGGCCGAACTCAGCACCGCGGTCCTCGCCCACGCATGCGAGGACGTGGCCAGATGGAACCGCGACCGGACGGCCGCCGGTCTCGCGCCGGTCATCGTCCACGTGAACTGCGTCGAAGAGCAGCTGATCGATTCCACCTTCGCCGATATCGTAAGCGCACATGTGACTGCCAGCGGGATCGATCCGAGCCACCTGCTGCTCGAGATCTCCGAGGAGACCGCCCTCGAACGACTCCCCGCCGGCCTGCCCA
>JAYUDQ010000532.1:0-10976 GCA_043739745.1 Acidimicrobiia bacterium
ATCGGCGAGACATGACTGACCACGATCGTGACGAGATCGCTTCGGGTATCGGCAATCTCCTCGCAAGCTCCCCGAACCCGCAGACCCAGTTCAGCCATCGACTCGCCGCCCCCGGGCACGAACGCCGAATCCTCCCGCCATCGCTGCCACACCGAGGCAGGTACGTCTCGGAGCGGCCGACCGTCCAGATCGCCGTAGTCGAGCTCGATCCAGCGATCGTCGACCTGCACGTCGGCGTCGAGCGGTTCGGCGGTTTCTCGCGCCCGCGCCAGTGGACTGGCCACGATTCGTGCGCCGCCGCGGGCGAGGACCGAGAGCGATCCGGCGATCGAGTCGGCCTGCGCCCGCCCGAGGCCGTTGAGCGAAAGATCGATCCGCCCCTGCAGAAAGCCTGCTGCATTGGCATCGGTCTGACCGTGACGTACGAGGATGAGCTCACCCATCGGCTGCGTCCTCCGTGTCTTTGCCGATGGTCTCCACGAGGCTCGGTCTAGTCGACCTCGCCGAAGGCTGCGGCATAGGGGATGCACAGGGCGAGGCAGAGCAGGGGCGTCGCGAGCGTGAGCTCGAACCGGCGAGCCAGCGAATACGCGGGCTCCCGCCATGCGATCGTCATGAGGGCCACCACCGGCAGAGCGGCGAGCGCGCCCAGCAGCACTCGTCTCGACTGCGACCAGCTGGAGCGGGCGAGGCTGAGCCCGCCGAAGAGCGCAGTCGGGAGCAGGAGTAAGCCCTGCCCGAAGCCGAGCACGAGGCACAGGACCGAACCGAAGACACGACCCACGCGACGGATGCGTGCGCTGCTGTTCCGGCTTGCCGCGGCGATGCCGCCACCGGTCCAGACCAACGTGGCGATCATGACAATGACTATGGTCCCGCTCCAGCTGAACTCGGGATCGGTCGACAGCAGCCGCATCCAGCCGCGTGCCGCGATCCCCCAGACGACGCCACCTCCTGCGAACAACGGCACCTTCGTCCAGCCCGAACGTGCAGCGACGACGGCGCCGGCGTGGACGCGCCCGGCGGCGGCATGGAGGATGGGCCGATCGAGGTGCACATGACCCACGGACGTCTGAACGGTGCCTGCGGGTGACGCGCGCGGCCGAACGGGGTGACATGCGCACGCCACGGTGGCCGGCTGCGGCAAGCGCGTTCAACGCGTTCCGGCGACCGGCGTCACCCGCCGGATCGATCGGTTCGTCTGTCATGGCGATGTCCGATGAATCGGTTGCCGCTCGGTCGGGCCCGGCGGTCCATCCGCCGCACGCCCTGGACCGCGATGCACTTGCGACGCTGTTCGCGTCCGAAGGCCGATCCCTCGTCCGCCTGGCCCGCCTCTTCGTCGATCATCACGATGCCGCCGAAGATCTCGTCCAGGAGGCGTTCCTGCGCCTGCATCGCACGACTCGAACGCTCGATGACCCCGCAAGAGCGGCGGCGTACCTCCGCAGTGTCGTGCTGAACCTGGCCCGGGATCACAATCGTCGCGGACTGATGTCGTTACGGCACCAATCGGCGATTCGACAGGAGCGCACCGTGCCAGATGACGTCGACACTGTTGCCTTGCGGCACAGCGACGACGACGCGCTGTTCGAGGCTGTGCGCGCGCTTCCGCTGCGCCAGCGTCACTGCATCGTGCTGCGGTACTACCAGCAGCTCTCGGTCGACGAGGTTGCCAAGACGCTCGGCCTGTCACCGAACTCGGTGAAGACGCATCTGCGACGAGCGATGGACGCGCTCGGCACACGAATGGCGGGGACCCGATGATCACGGCGAAGGACCCGGAGTTGAACGAGACCGCGGGCCTGGAGGAACGACTGCGGGGCATGTTCCGCGCCGCCACCGATACCGTCGAGGAGAGCCCCGACCTGTTCGCCCGGGTGGTCCGCTCGCTCGACGAGCAGCGGGCTCGCGTCCGCTTCCGGCTGAAGGTGGCCGCCGGATGTGCCGTTGTCCTCGGGCTGATCGCCGCAGTGTTCGTCGCCAGTTCCGAATTGTCCCCGCAGTACACCCCCGACTCTTCCCAGCAAGGCAGGTGGAACATGCACTGGTGGATCCTCGAGCTCGTCACCACGCTCGTCCTCGTCGCCATGGCCGTCGTCCTCGGACCGCTCATCAAACGCTTCGGCAAGTCGTATGCGGCCGACGTGTTCCGGGCCAATCCGCGCACCGGCAAGTCGTACATCGTGCTCACCGACGTCGCCTATTACCTGCTGTTCGGTGCGTACATCCTGTTCACGACGACGTTCGAGCTTCCCCGGGACTGGCGGGCGCACAACATCGTGGGCGCTCAGCTCAAGCATGAGGTGTCGCGGCTCGGCGGCATCATGCTCATCATCGGCGCGCTCCACTGCGCCAACATCGTGCTGCTGCCGGTGATCGGGCGGCTCTTCACGCTGAATCGCCATCTCGAGGATGGAAACGGCGCGGCGCCGAGCCGTGCCGGTGCCGGGTCGAATGTGCGGGCCGGAGTCGGCGAGGGCGCGCCGCCGACGACGACGATGGGCGGAGGAACCTGGATCCTCCGCATCGAACCTGCGCCGACTGATCCCGGTGCGCCGGGCGACGGGTGAGGGCCGGGTCCTTGATCGTCAGACAACCGAGCGGTCGAGGCGCCCGGAACGCAGGAACAGCGAACGGCGGCCGGCGCGGGCGAGCCCGAACCTTCGGTAGCAGTAGACCGCAGCCGCCGCGCCCAACAGCTCCTGCACGATGACGACGACGGCCCCGTGGTCGAGCGCGGGAAGCGGACCGTCCACCGCCCGACGGGTGAACGGCCACCAGAACGCCGCGGTGTCGGCCCATGCTCCGTCGAGGACGAGGTGTGCGAAGACCCCGATCGGCAGCGCAAGCAACCGACGACGCAGCGTCCGGCGCCCGATGGTGGCAACCATGACGACGGTCAGGAATGCAACGGCGACCGACACGCTGTGCGCCGGGCCGATGCCGCGGCGCAGGACTGCGTCGACGGGATCAGGGAGCAGCGCGCCGAGGGCGACGAGCCGGTAGTCGAGCGCCGCGTCACGAAACACGAGGAACACCCCCAGCACCGAGAGCGAGGCGAACCAGAGCAGCATCAGCGACCGTCAGCCCTCTGGTCGCTCAGCGCACGACCAGGATCGCACCGCACTCCTCGCAGCGGATGATCGCCTCCGCCGCCTCATGGCGGATGCGGTCGAGCTCCACCGCCGACAGCTTCATACGACAGCCCATGCACGTGCCGTGCTCCAACCGGGCGATACCGATCCCCCGGTTCTTGACCCGCGACTGCTCGTACACCGTGAGGAGGTCAGGGCCGATCTCCGCTTCGAGCCCGGCTCTCGCGTCTGCGTGCTCGGCGATCGAGGCGTCGATGGCCACACTGGCTTCGGCCACCGCGGCCCGGAGACCCATGGCTTCGGCGTCGATGGCATCGCGTTCGACATCCGCAGCCCGTAGCCGTGCATCGACCGGTTCGCGCTCCATGAGGACTTCCAGTTCGGCATCTTCGAGGGTGCCGCGGTGCTTCTTCAACGACGCGATGTCGGCCTCCAGTGCCTGCAACTCGCGCGATGCCGACACCGTTCCGCCGTAGAGCTGACGCTCAGCCGCAGTGATCTTCGCCTCCACGTCCGCGATCGAATGCTCGAGATCGTGCTGGCCCGCCGACAGCCTGGCTTCCTCGGCCCTGACGGTCGACAGGCCTGCTTCGAGGCGCACCAATCGGGCTTCGCATGCGTCAAGCGTCTGCTGCTCGGGGAGGTGCGACCGGCGGTGCCGGAGCTGGGCCAGCACCGTGTCGTGCTCCTGGACCGACAACAACGTCTCGAGTGCGCCCATGTACCGCACGGTAGTCGGCCGACGGGATTCGACAGGTGGGGCGTGAGCAGTTCGGTTCGCGTCAGGCGGCGTCGGCCTGCGACCGGGTCAGCCGCGCGACCGGGTCAGCCCGCGGCGGCAGCCTCGGGCGTCGAAGCGGGCGGAGGGGACGTGGCAGCCGGGGTGTCGGCACCCGGCGTCACCGCGACGACGGCCGGCGGCACGGCACGGGGCGGCAGGTCGCCACCGGAGTCGACCGGATTCGCGACCTGGACCGGAACGAACGTGTCCTGCGTCGTGGTCGCGGTGGCCTGGCGCTTCCGCGTCGACTTCGTCCGGCTCGAGCCGCCGCCGAGATAGTCCGCACACGTACGACCGCGACCCGCCGTGCGGCTGGTCGCCTTCGGCACGACCGGCCCGTTGACGGCCTGGTCGGCAACTGCCCCGGCGACCGAGAACCCGCGACCACCGACCGATCCGGTCGGCGACCCGAGGCCACGGGTCGACGAGTTCCGCCCCGAACGCAGCAGCGATTTCTCGACCGTCACGGCAAGACATTCGCCCTTGGCGAAGGCCTTGTCGTCAGGAGGCTGGAAGTCGACGACCGGCGTGCCCTCGAGTGCCTTCTCCATGTAGGCCCTCCAGATCCGGGCCGGGTAGGAGCCACCGAAGACACGGATGCCACCCACGTTGCGCATCGAGACCTTGCCTTTGGGCGCACCCATCCAAACCGACGTTGCCAACTGCGGTGTGTAGCCGACGAACCAGGCGTCCTCGTAGTTGTTGGTCGTACCGGTCTTGCCGGCGACGTCGCGACCGGGAAGCTGCGCTGCAGTACCGGTACCGCTCGTCACCACGCGCTTCATCGCCCCGATGACCGCGCGCGCAACCTCGGTGGGGATGACCTGCTTGCCGCCATGGTCAGCCCGGATGATGACCTTGCCGTCGCGGTCGAGAACCTCCTCCACCAGGTACGGCGTGCGCCGCTTCCCTTCCGAAGCGATGGTGGCATAGGCCCCCGCCATGTCGATCGGTCGGACCTCTTCGGCCCCGAGTGCCATGGCCGGCACAAGGTCGATGTTGGTCGTGATGCCGAGGTCCTTGGCCACCTTCGCCACCTTGTCATAGCCCACGATGTAGGCCAGCCGGGCATAGGCGCAGTTGCTGGACACGACGAGCTGATCGAGGACCGACGCGACCTTTCCCGAGGCCTGCTCGGCGTTCCCCGGGAGGTACGGGTCGGGAAGGCCGCCGGGGTTCGGAATCGGGCACGGCTCGAGACCGCTCACCGACGACTTCGGCGAGATCCCGTTCTCGAGTGCTGCGATGAGCGTGAACGGCTTCCACGACGACCCGGGCTGACGTTTGCCCTGCGTTGCCAGGTTGAACTTGTCGGTGTCGAACCCTCGGCCCCCGACCATGGCTCGTACCGCTCCCGTGCCGACGTCGACCGACACCAGCGAGGCCGTGAACTCGGTGACGCCGGCAGGAATCGTGTCGCGCACGGCCGCCTCGGCGTCTGCCTGCGCCGTGGGGTCGAACGTGGTCTTGATGGTGAGTCCGCCGTTGAACACCGCGTTGTAGCGGTCACGAGCGGTGTCGCCAAGGCGGGTGTCGTTGAGAAGGCGCTGCTTCACATCTTCGATGAAATAGGTCTCGGGCTTGCTGAGACGGTCAGCCGGGCGGGGCATCGGGGCCGAGGACAAGGCCTTCGCCTTCGCCGCCGTGAGGTGCCCTTCAACGACCATGCGGGAGAGCACCGTGGCCCGCCGGGCGCGCGACCGCGGCAGGTCGCGCGTGGGGTCGTAGCCGAGCGGGTTGCGGATCATGCCGGCAAGAAAGGCAGACTCGGCCACGTCGAGCTGTTCGACGGGCTTGGCGAAGTACTGCTCGGACGCGGCCTGTACGCCGTAGGCGCCCTGGCCGAAGTACACCGCGTTGAGGTACCGCTCCAGGATCTGGTCCTTCGTGTACTGGCGCTCGATCTGGATCGAGAGACGCGCCTCGCGGACCTTTCGGTCGAGCTTCTGGGCAGACGTGAGCAACGAGATCTTGACCAGCTGCTGCGTGATCGTCGAGCCGCCCTGTGCGACGCCGCCCGCCTCCACGTTCGCGAACAGGGCGCGGATCGTCGAGCGCAGGTTGAAGCCCTTGTGGCGGTAGAAGTCGGCATCTTCGACATCGATCACGGCGTTGATGAGCGTCTTCGGCACCTTGTCGATGGCGACCGGGCTGCGGTTCTGTTCGCTGCGGAGCGTGGCGATGCGGCTGCCGTTGCGGTCGAGGACCACCGAACGCACATCCAACGGCACGAGCGCACCGACAGTCGGCACCCCGAACGAGGCCGCCTTGCTGGCCGTGGGCACTTGCGACGCGATCAGGAAGATCGCAGCCGAGACCGGTACGATCGCCATGGCGCCGCCGATCACGACCGTGACAAGCCGCGCGAGCCAGCGCACGATGCGCCGGACCGGACCAGGGCGCTGTGCCATCCCTCTCGGGGCTGCTCCTCTCGGGGTCTTCGCCATGGCGGCAATGCTACGGCGGCGGTATGACATTCACGGGAAGGACCTGCCGGGCGGCGACGCACCGCTAAGGTCGCCGGGATGTATGCAGCCGCGGCCCGTGTCGGAAGCGGTGTGCTGGCGTTCATCCCGAGTCCGTCGGGAGGCGGCTTCTCGATCGGCCCGCTGAAGGTGCGCGCCTACGGCTTCTGCATCGCGCTCGGCGTCGTTGCTGCGGTGTGGCTGTCCAACCGTCGATGGCTGGCCCGCGGCGGCGACCCGAACGACATCGGCGCCATCGCCACCTGGGGCGTACCGGCCGGGGTGATCGGGGCCCGCCTCTACCACGTGGCCACCGACTGGAAGTCGTTCCGTGGGCGCTGGTTCGACGTCGTGAAGATCTGGGAGGGCGGTCTCGGCATCTGGGGTGGCGTGGCGCTCGGTGTCACGGTCGGTGTGATCGTGGCCCGCCGCCGGAAGATGCCCGTGGGTCCGCTGCTCGACACCGTCGCCCCGGCGATACCGCTCGCGCAGGCCATCGGCCGCTGGGGGAACTGGTTCAACATCGAGCTGTTCGGCGGCCCGACGAAGCTGCCGTGGGCGCTTGAGGTACCACCGGCCAAGCGCCCTGCGGCTTTCGCCGACCGGGCCACGTTCCACCCCACATTCCTCTACGAATCGCTTTGGAACCTGCTCGTCGTCGCCGTTGTGCTGCTGGTCGAGCGTCGTTATGGGAAGCAGCTCAAACGGGGACGGCTGTTCGCGGTGTACGTCGCCACGTACACGTTCGGCCGGTTCTGGATCGAACGCGTGCGGGTCGACTTCGCGTCCAAGGTGCTCGGGCTGCGCATCAACGAGTGGACAGCGATGATCGTGTTCGTGGTTGCGCTCGGCTTCGTAGTGACGGCCCGGGCCAGGACGACGACGCCCTCGCCGTCGACGGCCGGTCAGCCGCATGACCCGCTCGTCGCCGACGGCGATCACACCGACCACGATCACACCGTGGCATAGCCCGCCCAGTAGCCGATCGGACCGGCACCTGGCAGGAACGCATGTGTCGGGGAGGTGAGCTCGCACCCGGCCGATTTCGGAACGGCATCCTTCGCAGCCGCAGTCACGCCACCGATCGAGACCACCCAACCGGTGCCGTTCCGATTCGGATGGGCCTCGGCACTGAAGCTCCAGCCGTTGTTCTCTGCCGCGCCGCCCTCCGCCCTCGCGTCGTCGGACCACGAAACCGTCACCGCTCCGGAATCAAATCCGGGTCCCCCCTGCTTGGAGCCGAAGAGCCGAATCGCGACCGGTGATGCTGGACGGGTGCCGCGCAGTGAGAAGCCGCACACGATCCCTCGATAGCGGACACCGGTGATGCGCATCGTCAGCTTCTCGGTGGGTTGGTAGATCAGAACAGTCGTCTCCCGCAGCGCTCGGGGTGTTGCCCCCGGTACGTCGAAGGGCACATCGACGACGGTGCTTGCTCGCGGTGCGGGCGGAGTCGAGGTCCTCGTCGCAACCCGGCGGGCGGCCTTGGCATCTGTCTTGGCCGGCGCACGGGAACACGCGACGACACCGAACAGCGATACGACGGCGACCAAAAGAACGGTCAGGTGCATCGGCATTCGCCGGGGGCCGGTCCGGTCCCTCATCGGATGATGCGGTCCGCGATCCCGAGGACGACCTCGATGAGGATCAGCACGATCACGGTCCATTCGAGCCGCCGGGAGGTCCGGGTCTCGACCTCGTCGCTGAGCATCGAGTACGTCCGGTAGATCAGGTCGAGCTTGCGATGGGTCGCCTCCACCAGCTCATCCACCCGGAACACCCGCATCGCGGCGCGATAGATCTGCGCGTAGTAGAAGTCCTCGGTCACCTTGACGGCGGCCGTGACCTGTTCGAGGACCTCGGTGATCTCGAGATGGTCGGAGAGGAGCTTGCGTCGCAGTTCCTCGTAGTCGACCTTGCCCCGGCCACCGTCGAGTCGATCGTGCATCTCACTCAGCCGACGGTCGAGGAGGCGATCGTGGTATGCGAGCTCGAGCACCTGCGCGAGCGCGAACTCCAACAGCACGGCAACGTCGGTCGTTCCGTCACGGTCGTAGACGAAGGCCTGGTCGAAGCCCACGACGGCAAGGTCGTGCTCGCTGTAGCTGAACAGCGCCTTCTGCGTCTCCGCCCGCAGTTGCGCGGAGAACTCGACTTCCTCGCCGAGGAGGAGGCCGGTGAGCGCTGGATCGTTCGAGATCTCGTGCGCCTTCACCGCCGGATCGGTGAATCGGGTGACGGTGTAGATCGTGAGCGTCTCGACGGCGTCGTCGATCCTCGGGCGCACGAGCCCGGCCCGCATGGCTTCGACGGCCACATCGGCGTCGTCGCGCATCCAGGCACCGAGGCGATCCTGCAATGCCGGCTCCTCAAGTGCGACCGAGAGCAGCCGCAGCGAGTCGAGCGAGGTGCCCGGCTCGATCGGCACGATCCACAGGATCGTCATCACGCCGAAGTCGTACGCCTTCGCATACACCTGTACCGAACGCTCGTGACCTTCAAGTTCCAGTGTGCGGTCGGCGAGGCGGGCGATGACCGGCGGGTCGGAGAACGCGACGGCGTTGCGCTGTCGGACGAGTCGAAGTCGGACGGCCGAAGCGCCTTCGATCGTCCGGTTGGGATGGGTGCGCAGCGCACGCTCCACGTCGGTCAGGCGGGCCTCCTGGGCGACGTCGAACAGCCGATAGAGCTCGACCTGGCCTCGCTCGATGGCGAGTGGTCCGGTCATCCGGACATCACGAAACCGTGTCGGCTTCTGCGAGGGTCGGTCCAAGCTCTTCGAGCAGGAGTCGGTCGGCCGGATACGAGAGCAGCAGTGCGGCCTGGTCCTGGCGGACCCAGCGGAGCTCGTCGACCTCGTCATTGGCGATGAAGCCGTCAGTGTCCGAGTTCGGGTCCGAGTCCAGGCCCGAGTCCAGGCCCGAGTCGATGGTCATCGTCCAGTACCGAACCGACTTGGGCGATCCCCTGCGATCGATGTACTCGACGGTGGGCAGCTCCGGTCCGAGCACGACGGCGAAACCCGTTTCTTCGAGGACTTCGCGCAAAGCGCACTGCTCATCGGGTTCGCCGGGGTCGTTCTTGCCCTTTGGGAACGACCAGTCGTCATAGCGGGGCCGGTGGACGATCACCACCTCGACCACCCCATCGACCACCCCGTCGGCTCCGTCCGCCTGCGATCTCCAGATGATGCCCCCGGCGGCCCGAACCAGCTCCTCGCGTCCCATGCCGGCGACCATATCGGCCGGGTCACCGCTGGCCGCGGACCACGCCTTTTCGGATCCTCTGCTGGTTTCGTGGGTGCACTTGGTGTGCGTGGCGCCCGACTTGGGCGCTTTCCTGTCATGGCGCGTTCCACCGCACCGACGGCCACCGCCGTGAGCAGCACATTCGCAAACCCGCACGACCGACGCTCGGCATTCCTGAAATCAAAACGCCCAAGTCCGCGTTCGAGCGCGAACCGGTGTCAGAACCGCGGCGGGCGGCGCTCCTGAAGCGCCGCCACCCCTTCGCGATAGTCGGCTCCGGCCATCATGGAGCTCAACAACGCGGCCGACTCGCGGACGGAATCACCGACCTCGTGACGCACAAGGTCGGCATACATCTGTCGCTTCGTCGCCGCCAGCGAGGCCGGCGACACCGATGTCGCCAGCATGTGCGCATACGAATGCACATGCGCTGCGAGCTCGTCGGCAGGCAGGGCCGCGTTGGCCAGCCCCATCGAGGCGGCCTCGGCACCGAGTACGACGCGGCCCGACAGCAGCACGTCGGCCGCACGAGTGGCTCCGATCAGGCGGGGCAGCAGCCACGACAGCCCGTATTCGGCCGGCAGGCCGAGCTTGGGCGCCGCCGCCGTGAGCTTTGCATCGGAACGGACGAAGCGGAGATCGCAGTAGCAGGCGAGTACGAGGCCGACGCCCGCGCACGCACCGTTGATGGCGGCGATCACCGGCACCCGCAGGGCGAAGTGCCAGGCGAAGTCCGCATCGAACGCCGAGTGGCGTCCGTAGCCAGGATTGACGGCATCGTCCGGCACGCCCGAGTCGTATGCGCCGCGCTCGGCATGACCGGCGAGTGCCTGCGTGTCGGCCCCGACGCAGAACGTGCTGCCCGCACCGGTGACGACGACGACACGCACCGCCGGGTCTGCATCGGCCTGCGCCATGCACCACCGGTACTCCGTGTGCATACGACCCGTCCAGGCGTTGTGCCGGTCCGGCCGATGGAGCGTGACGGTCGCGATGCCGTCGGCGTCGACGTCGTAGCGGGTGGCGCGGAGGTCCATTTCGTGGTTCCTGTTCGGTCAGGCGAGATCGGGCGCAGGTCGGGCAACGGTCGGCGGGTGGGGCTCGCGAACGGCCGGTCGGGTGGCGATCCGGGCGATGTTGCCGACCGCGAACAGCACCACGGCCATGCCGATGATCTGCAACGGTTTGACGGCCTCGTCGAGGATCAGCCAGGCCCAGAACGTGCTGAGGCCGGGTTGACCGAGCTGCAGCAACGACATCGTGCTGACCGGAACGGACTGCTGCGACCATGCGAGCAAGCCGTGCGACACGACCCCACTCGTCACCGCCATCACGGCGATCAGGACCCAGCCGGTGTGCGTCACCTGCGTGAGGTGCCCCGTGC
>JAYUDQ010000533.1:0-4428 GCA_043739745.1 Acidimicrobiia bacterium
GCCTCGCGCCACGCTGGCGTGCGCGTCTTCCTGCAACCCGTGAATGGAGGCAAGGGTCGTGCTGTGCAGCGGGGCGTTCAGGAAGCAACCGGCGACTACGTTCTCGTCCAAGATGCTGATTTGGAGTACGACCCACGCGACTACATACCTATGTTGAGGGCTGTTGCCGATAAAACGTGTCCTTGCGGCGGGCGTGCGATCCCACCGAGTGATCGCGACCTCTTGGCGCTCCTGACGGCGTAGGCGCGCCCAGGCCTCAGCGGCCGGCCGCTCGTGCGTCGCGTGGCCCGGCGCTCCCGGCTTCGCCGAAGAGCACGGGCTCGCGGCGCACTCCGGCAACAGTGCGTGAAGTCGCGTGCGCCGCGGCGCATGGTTCCTTCGCAAGGAGGATCCTTCATGAATCGAGCGAGCGAAGCGACGACGGAGCCACTGAAGGCGCTGTGCGGCCGGGTGGAGTACTGGCGGAAGCACCGAGAGGGGGGCCGCTCCATGGTCCCGGAGGGTCTCTGGAACGCGGCGGTTGATGTCGCGCGCGTCGAGGGGGTTTATGCGACGTCCAAGGCTCTCCGGTTCAACTACTACAGCCTCAAGGATCGACTGGGCCTGGCCGACCGCGCTGCCCTCAGCCGGAAGAAAGCGGACCGCCCCGCGACGTTCGTCGAGGTGCAGATGCCCGCGCCCCCATCACCCGCCTCGCGCGACTCGGCGGCAGGCGGCCAGACCGTCGTCGAGCTCGTAGGGACCGGAGGTGCCCGCATGCGGATCGACGTCAGCGGCACGAGCCGCGTGGACGTCGTGGGCCTCGCGCAGGCGTTCTGGAGTCGCGAGCCATGATCCAGCTCACCGCCCAGATGCGCATCCTCGTTGCCGTCGAGCCGGTGGACTTCCGCCGAGGGATCGATGGCCTCTGTCGACTCTGCCGCCAGGTCCTGGCGACGGATCCATTCTCGGGAGCCGTGTTCGTGTTCCGGAGCCGCAGCGGGACGTCGGTGAAGATCCTCGCGTACGACGGCCAGGGATTTTGGTTGTGCCAGAAGCGCTTGTCGCAGGGGAAATTCGCGCATTGGCCAGGCGCGAGAAGCGAGGAAGAGGGCACCCGCCAGCTCTTCGCGCACGAGCTCTCGGTGCTCCTGGCCGGCGGCAACCCCGAGGCGACCGAGGCCGCGCCGCAATGGCGCTCGATCACGCCCAGCGTTGCCGCGTGATTTTTTTCGCGTCGGCGCATCTTCGAACTTGCGTTCTAGATCGCGCGGCGCTACTCGTTGCGCATGGACATGGACGCGGTGCTCAAGTTTCGCGGACGCGAGATCCGCGCCAACGACGTCGCCTTCCTCCGCGACCTCATCAAAGCGTCTCCGAAAGCTTCGAGGAGAGCGCTCTCCTTCAAGGTCTGCGAGGCTTGGTCCTGGGCGCAGCCCAACGGCGCGCCCTGCGATGTCCTCTGCCGCGGGCTGATGCTCAAGCTCCATCGCGCCGGACATCTGGTCCTGCCGCCGGCGGCGTGGACGTCGCGGCAGCCTCGTCGTCATGCGGTGATCACCAAGGTCGACGTCACGCCCGTTCCGCTCGCTGCCCGGCTCGCGGACATCGGCCCCATCGACATTCGGCAAGTCCGGCGCACGCCCGAGGAGGAGCTCGTCAAGTCCTTGGTCCACGAGCACCACTACCTCGGCTACGTGCATCCCGTCGGCGAGCATCTCAAGTACCTCGTCTCGGCGCGGGGCCAGCCCATCGCGTGCTTCTGCTGGTCGTCGGCGCCTCGGCACCTCGGACCTCGCGATCGCTACATCGGGTGGTCCGCGGCAGCCCGCAAAGCCAACATCCGCTTCGTTGCGTACCAGAGCCGCTTTCTCATCCTGCCTTGGGTCGAGGTGCCCCACCTCGCGTCCCATCTGCTCGGCGCCATCGCGCGGAGGCTCTCGGCCGACTGGGAGCGCGTCTACGCACATCCCATCTACTTCACCGAGACGTTCGTGGACCCCGAGCGCTTTCGAGGCACATGCTACCGCGCCGCCAACTGGACCGTCCTCGGCATGACCCTCGGACTCGGAAAGGATGCCACCACCAAGCAGCCCAACCGCTCCCTCAAGCAGCTGCTCGGCTACCCCCTGGTCAAGGACTTCCAACGTCGATTGTGCGCGGCGGCCTGATCCATGCCCACGTCCGCGCCTCTCCTCGACGTCGACTTCAAGACCCTCGACCGCGCGCTCGAGAGAGCGAAGCCCCTGCTCAGCGCCGAAGACTTCGAGCTCTTCGAGGGGTGCGTCCATACGCTCTTGCAGGTGATCCGGCTCGCCCGCAAGCGTGGCTCCGCGAACGCCAGGCTTCGAGCGCTCTTCGGACTCTCGGGGAGCGAGAAGACGCGCGACGTCGTGGGCTCCTCGGAGACGACAGAGCCCTCATCGCCGGCCGCGGCGTCCGCGCCCGGCGATACGAAGACCGCCGCGTCCACGCCCTGTGACGACGCCAGCAAGAGCGGCGCGACGCCAGCGTCGGCAGACGCCAGCGTTCTCGGCGCACCGGCGACCCCCGCCGCCGAGCCGGCGCCTCCGCCGAAGAAGAAGCGCAAGGGCCACGGACGCGTCGCCGCCGCCACGTACCTCGCCGCAAAGCATATCCACGTCCCCCATGAATCTCTCCACCCCGGAGATCCCTGCCGGAGCTGCAAGCGAGGTAACGTCCACCCTCTCAAGACCGCTCCCATTCTGCGCATCGTTGGCCAGCCTCCCCTCGTCGCCACGTGCTGGGACTGCGAGCGCCTACGCTGCGGCACGTGCGGACTATTGTATACGGCACGTGCTCCAGAGGAGGCGCAGGGCCCGAAGTATGACGAGTCCGCCGTCAGCATGATCGCCCTCCTTCACTACGACGGCGGCACGCCCTTCCACCGGCTCGACCATCTTCAGCGCAACCTCGACACGCCTCTGCCGGCCTCCACACAGTGGGACCTCGTCAACGAAAACGTCGCCCTCGTCGAGCCTGCCTACCAAGAGCTCGTGCGCATCGCGGCCCAGGGCGAGGTCCTGCACAGCGACGACAGCTACGTACGCATCTTGGAGTTCATGGGAAAGCGATGGGCAAAGCTGCTCGCCAGCGGCAACCTGCCCGACCCCGAGCGCACGGGCCTCTTCACCACAGCCATCGTTGCCATCGTTGCCGCCATCGGCACCATCGCCGTCTTCTTCACCAGCAGAAAACACGCCGGCGAAAACCTCGCCGACGTGCTCGACAAGCGAGCCAAGGATCTCCCCGCGCCCATTCACATGGGCGACGCCCTCACCCGCAACTTGCCCAAGGGCCACCCCGTCTTCGCGTCGAACTGCATCGCCCACGGGAGGCGCAAGATCGTCGAAGAGATCGACAACTACCCCGTCCAGTGCCGCTTCATCATCGAGCGCCTCGCCCTCGTCTACAAGGTCGACGCCGAATGCAAGGAACGCGGTGACTCTGGCGAGGAGCGCTTGCTCGCCCATCAAAGAGATAGCGCAGCCACCATGGAGGAGATCCGTGCGTATATGTCGGCCGAGCTCGACGAAAAGCGGGTCGAGCCCAACGGTGACCTCGGAAAGGCATTCAACTACTTCCTCAAGCGCTGGGAGAAATTCAACCTCTTCCTCCGAAAGGCCGGCGCTCCACTCGACAACAACATCGCCGAGCGAGCCCTCAAAATGACCATTCGAGGTCGCAACAACTCGCTCTTCTACCGAAGCCTGCGCGGGGCCCACGTTGGCGACGTCTACATGACGCTCATTCACACCGCCAAGCTCCACGGCAAAAACCCCTTCCACTACCTCACCGCGCTACAGCGCAACTACAAAGCCGTCGCCGACAAGCCAGCGAACTGGATGCCCTGGAATTACGAACAGACGCTGGCCGACCTAAAGGCTGAAGCCACGCAGCCGACTGCGATACCCGACGAGGCCCACCCGCTCGCCGCGTAGCGAACGCTGAGCGATCCGCGACACTCCGACTGCCGCGTGGGACGCCGCGCACGCTTTGCACGCGCGGCGCTTGCGTGGGCCGCTGCGCACCCACGCGCGCCCACGTAGCGCCACGCACGAGCGCGAGCGCGAGCGCGAGCGCGGCGCGGGCGCAGCAGTTGGCCGGTTAGCAGTTGGGGCGACGGTGAGATCACGCGGGGCCACGCACGCCTGCCGCAAGGACACGGTTCGACCAGCGACCGGACATCACTGCGGTCCGAGTTCTCTGCCGCGAGATCGATCTCCTGCATCCTCAGGTCGACGACAACGGCCGTCGCCCCGACAACGTCGAGTACCCTTGGATCACGGCAGCCGGAGACGCGATGCCGCCCGCTGCATGGCAATTCCCGCTCGCCGCGCGCCTCAACTCGCCTACAGGACGGCTGCTGATGAAGGCCGCCGTCGCTTTGACCCGACGGCCGGCGATCTTTGTATGACGCAGCAGCGA
>JAYUDQ010000534.1:0-1566 GCA_043739745.1 Acidimicrobiia bacterium
GAAGCGCAGATCGCACCTGGCCTCGTCGAGGCCTTCGAGGAGTCGCACTTCAAGGCCAACCCCGCACTCGTAAAGGGCTACATCGGGCCGGGGGCATTAGGCGAGAAGAACGCATCGGGCATTCGCTACCTGCTCGACCCGCGCGTGGTCGACGGCACGCGCTGGGTCACCGGCGCCGATAAGCCGGGCCACCACGTGATCGACCTGGTCGCCGGGCGGGACTTCACCGCCGACGGTTCGATCGAAGCGGCCGAAGTCCGTGCCGACGACGTGTGCCCGCAGTGCGGCAGCGGCCTGCGCATGGAGAAGGGCCTTGAGATGGGCCACATCTTCCAGCTCGGCCGAAAGTTCGCAACCGCGCTCGGACTCACCGTGCTCGACCAGAACGGAAAGACCCAGACCGTGACGATGGGTTCCTACGGCATCGGGATCTCGCGCGCCGTGGCCGCCATCGCCGAACAGACCCACGACGAGCTCGGCCTGTGCTGGCCGCGCGCCGTCGCACCCGCCCAGATCCACATCATCGCCACCGGCAAGGATCGCAGCGCCTTCGACGAGGCCGACCGCATCGCAGTCGGGCTCGACGCTGCGGGGATTGACGTCATGTATGACGACCGCTGGGGCGTGTCACCGGGCGTGAAGTTCAAGGACGCCGAACTGATCGGTGTGCCGACGATTGTCGTGGTCGGCAAGAACGTCGCCGACGGGGTCATCGAGGTGCGCGACCGGGCTACGGGCAACCGCGTCGACGTGGCCGCCGGCGAGGTGGTCAGCCACCTGATCGAAATGGTGCGGGGGGCATAGAGCCGGCCGGAGCAACCAGCCGGCCGCCGTCAGCTCAGGCGTCGACGAGTTGTGCAGCCTTGGCTGCGGCCAGCTTCTGCAACTGCACGGCCTTGGCCTCTTCGAACGCCTGCGCCGCGAGGTCGACAATCTCGTGGATCTCCTCGTCGTTGAAGCCGGCCAGCTTGCGGAAGTTGCGGGCGAGGTGCACCGGGTTCTCGTCGCTCTCGCCGCGGAAGCCGCCGTAGCTGAACAGCTTGTCGACCGCCTTCTGGAAGTCGAGGGCCCGCTTCTGTCGCTCCGGATCTTTCGCGGTGATCTTGCGCAGCCAGTCCGACCCCATCTTCACGTGGGTGACCTCGTCGGCGAGCATCCAGTCCTCGCAGAAGAACAGGACGGGGTCGTTCGAGCCAGCACCGAAGTCGCGCATGGTGTTGAACACGTCGATGGCGAGGCCTTCGAGGGCTCGGTTGACGCCGGCGAGGCGCAGGATCGGGTCGGCGTTGCAGGCGGCCTCGAAGAGCGAAGTCTGCTCGGCGAACTCGCCGATCTCGGTGCCCATGTGCTCGCCGAGCTTGATGCTGATCTCGCAGTGGCGGGCTTCGTCCCAGCACTGGCGGGCCATGTCGAGCTTCAACTCGAACGGCACGTCGTCCGGACCGGTGCCGACGGCGTAGTCGTAGCAGGTGCGTCCGGCCCCTTCGAGGGCCTGGATCTCGCCGACGAAGATGCCGTGCATGAGGCGACGGGCGGCGTCGGGCGAATCCGGATCCTCCGGGCGGA
>JAYUDQ010000535.1:0-4414 GCA_043739745.1 Acidimicrobiia bacterium
CGAGCGACACACGCCGAACGAAGCGATCAAGCCCGAGGGCTCGGACCCCAAAGGGTCGACGCTGACGTTGACGACGCGTAACCGTCGGGCGGCGTGGTACGTGCGGCGTCGAGGAGAATCAGCCGGCAGTGATGCCCATCCAACGGCCAATTCGGCGAGCGTCACCACGCTGATCGAGGGCGCTTCCGTTGATTTTCGAATCTCGTCGACAAGTTCTTTCGATTTCCGTTCGACGAGATGGATCACCGCAGACGTGTCGAGCACCACGGTCATAGAAGTCCGAGCCGTTCCGTCGCGTCAGGTTCGTCGTTCGAGGCGCGCCGGGCAGCTTCAACATCGGCGCCCCCCCCGGAGTCGTACGGAGCCCAGTCGGGTCCGGTGATCTGATCGAGCCACGCGTCGGCGTTCCATCCGCCCGAGGTCGTCGAGAGTGCAGTCAGCACCGCGATCGGAACGCCATCGTCAGTGATCGTCACCGCTTCGGTTTGCGCCCGTTCGATGACTTGCCGTGTGTGATTTCGAAGCTCACGCATCGTTGCTGTCTGGTTCACGAAACCATGGTATCACGCAAATGTGATACAGTGTCTTCGCGTGCGCGAAGGTCCTGCCTGTCTAGGTCAATCGGCTACCCCGCTTCGGGTGTCATCCGGCTCCTATGGGAAGGCCCCGAGCAACGAGCGGTCCGTAATCGGACCGGCCACGGTCTCGGTGATCGTTGCGGCGCAAATCAACGAGCCTGGGACCTTCGGTGACCTTGTGCTGCTCAGTATTGCCGGGGTTGTGTCCGTGGCCCACAGCCTTGTGCCGCGCGTCCCTGCGGAGGTGTTTGCGGTCGGGATTCTCGCCCCGACCGCGCTGGCGATCGGTCACTATGGCCATCTCGAGGTGGCGTACTTCCTGGTCGTCAACATGACCCTGTACGCCGCATGGCATCTCGGATCCACGCTTCGCGCGGTGATCATCGCTGCCGTTGCGTCGACGGTCGTCGTCGTGGTTGCACGTGTTCGGCCCGACGCGTACTCGTGGGAGCCCTGGGTCGCAGCCGAGATCTTCACCCTGGTTCTCGGACGAACCCTGTACCGCCAGCAACGCCTGATCAGCGACCTCGAAGCGGCCCGCGAAGTGTTGGCCGCCCAGGCAGCGTGGGTCGCGGTTGCATCCGTGTTGTCTGCAGCCTCGATCGGTGTGCTGCTCGTCACCGCACAACTGTCCTGCGGTATCCCGTCCGTCCATCAGCTCGGCGCCACGGTCGCTATTGTCGTCGCCGCCGTTGCCAGCTATGTCAGCACCGGCATGGCATCCTGCTCGGCCTCGTCCTCCCCACCGCACGCGCCGCACAAGGGGTTGGACTCGCGCTGTTCTTCCCTGCCTTCTTCCTAGGCGGCGGCGGACCGCCACCCGACGCGATGCCATCGGCCATGCGCACCATCTCCAACGCACTCCCGACCACCCACGCCGTTCGGGCCATCCAACATTCTTGGCTCGCGACCGGCGGAACCAACACCATCCACATCGCCGTACTCCTCGCCGTGCTCGTCACGACAACATTCGCCTGGGTGCACGTGGCCCGGCGAACGGGCCAGTGATACGCGACGGCCCGGTTGAGTTCGACCACCGGGGAATTCGGGCTCTTGTGTCGCTTTCGTGGGCGACCGACGGGCACAAGTGGCTGAACGTCACCTACGGCTGCGGCATCGTGTTCATGCGTGATGGTGCCGACCTGCGCCGGTCGTTCGCATCAGTCGCCGGCGACCTCCCGCCGGAGGGCGGCTACGAGGCGTGCGACCGATGACGCTGCAACCTCGCGTCTGATCGCCGCGGTGCAGTCCGATGGCACGTGCTGGTGCGGGCCGACGGTGTGGGATGGACGTGTCGCCATGCGGGCCTCGGTATCCGGGTGGTCAACGACTGACGAGGATGCGCGCGCCGCATCGAGGCGATCGTACGGGCCCTCAGACGCCCAGCGCATGAAGGTCGATGACCACGTTGCGGATCAGCGCGGTCAGCGTCGGGTGCTCGTTCTCGAGCTCGACCGCGAAAAGCTCCAATCGGTCACCCAGCCCGTGGAACGAGTCCTCGTCGAGGGCGGTCTGTACCTCGGCGCGCGCTGCCGCGGCCGGGGGAGCGTCCTCGTGCCGGAGGTGCAGCTGCGTGGCGAGCTCTTCGAGCCGCTGACGAACGGTTGAGGACATGGGAACACGCTAGTAGCGCACTACCGCGAGCCGCCTTCAGGTGGCGACGATCGTGCCGTGCCGGACGGTGATCGAACGGGTCGCCATCGCCTCGATGTCGTCCGGGTCGTGCGAGACGACGATCGTGGCGCCGGGGAAGTCATGCAGGCGCGCGGCGAGGTTGGCGCGGATCCGAGCCCGCGAAGCGGCGTCGATGGCCGCGAGCGGCTCGTCGAGGAGGAGCACGTCGGGGTTGGTGACGAGCGCTCGGGCGAGCGCGACCCGTTGCGCCTGTCCGCCGGAGAGCGTCGCAGGCCGATGGTCGGCATGGTCAGCGAGGTCGAGGCGGGCCAATCGTTCGCGCGCGAGGCGGCGTGCCTCGGCCCGTCGCATCCCCGTGGCCCGAAGCCCGAAGGCGACGTTGTCGAGCGCCGACAGATGGGGGAACAGCCTGTAGTCCTGGAACACGACTCCCACGCGGCGCAACTGCGGGGCGAGCAGCACGTCGGCGTCCGGATCATCGACCACGACATCGTTCATCATGATGCGTCCACCATCGAGCGGACGAAGGCCGGCGATAGCGCGCAGGATCGTCGTCTTCCCCGCGCCGTTCGGGCCGACGAGACCGATGACCTCTCCCCGGAGGGCCTCGATGGTGACGTCGACCGTCAATGTCGGGTAGCGGACGACGATCTCGGCGCGTAGGAGCGGCGAGGCTGCGGCTTCGGCGGAGGACACGTTTAGAACCGCGCCGTGAGACGGTGCCGGAGTGACACCAGGATGGTCAGCGAGACGAACAGGAGCAGAAGGCTGAGGATGATGGCCGCTTCGGGATTGGTCTCGAAGGCCTGATACACCGCCAGAGGCACGGTCTGCGTGGTGCCCGGCAGGTTGCCCGCGAAGGTGATGGTGGCACCGAACTCACCGAGTGCGCGCGCCCAGCAGAGGACCGCCGATGCGAACAGTGCCGGGCGCAGCATCGGCAGGGTGACACGCGTGAGGATGTACCACCTCGAGGCGCCGAGCGTCGCTGCGGCTTCCTCTGCGCGCTGATCATCTCCGGCGAACGCGCCTTCCATCGAGAGCACCAGGAAAGGCATCGAAACGAACGTCTCGGCCAGGATCGCGCCCGGGGTGGTGAACGGGAGGCGGAGCCCGAACCAGTCGAAGAGGTGCCGTCCGATCACACCATTGCGCCCGAACGCGAGCAGCAGTGCGAGCCCGCCGACCACGGGAGGAAGCACGACCGGCAAGGTGGTGATGGCCCGCAGGAGCGACCGACCGGGGAAGTTGAGCCGCGCCTGGACCCAGGCCAGGGGGACACCGAGTACGACAGAGATGGCGGTTGCAGTGAGCGAGCACACGAGCGACAGGCGCAGTGCGGTGCGGACCTCGGGAGCGCTCGCGAGCGTCCATGCGTTGCTCCATGGCGCCCGAGCGACCAGCGCGACCAGAGGGATGACGAACAGCGCGGCCCCGATCGCGGCGACGGCCAGGGCGGGCCAGGGAAGCCCTTGTCGGCTGCGTCGCTGTTGGGTCACGTGGTGCGGTCCGACGAGCGTGTCGACAAGGAGCTACGAATCCTTGCGAGCGGCCGACGCGGTGAGGAAGCGGACCGCGGCGTTGGCGTTCTCTCGGCGCCACGCGGTGCCCGGATCACCGTCGGCCGTGGATGTTCGCCGGGCGGGACCGCCGAAACTGTCGCGGAGTTCGCCGAGGAGCAGGCCGGGTTGGCGGGTTCGGGACATCTGCTCAGCGTGCCACGCGAGCGGCGTGCCTCGCGAGCGGCGTGCCACGGAGGCAACGTGCCACGCGGGCCGCGGGCAGACATTGCGGGTTACGGGGTAGACACGCAGGCGCAGGATCGACAGGCCACAGCGTTGCTTCATCCCCCGAAGCGACACGAACCCGGAAATGGTGAAACAGATGAACGACGAAGAGCTGACCAAGCGAATCGGTGCACTCGTGGACGAGGAGCACCGGATCGAACGCGATGGTCACGACGGTGGCGTGAGCGAAGCCGATCAGGCACGGCTCAAGGCGATCGAAGTCGCGCTCGACCAATGCTGGGACCTGCTCCGTCAGCGGCGTGCCCGTCGTGAGTTCGGAGCCGATCCGGAAATCTCGTCGGTGCGTCCGCCGGCGGTGGTGGAGGGCTACCAGCAGTAGCGGGCTGCGCCGAGCTGCAGGAGTGAGCGGGCAAATCCGCCGACGCGGACGTGGGGGGGGGGGGGGGGGGGGGG
>JAYUDQ010000536.1:0-10930 GCA_043739745.1 Acidimicrobiia bacterium
CGAGGGCAGCCTGGCGATGCGGCGGGCGAACGCAAGCGTGCTGTCGGTCAGCGCGGCGCGCGGAAACACTTTGCTCACGAGGCCCAACCGGTGCGCCTCGTCGGCGTCGAGCGAATCACCGGTGAGCAGCAGCTCCTTCGTCTTGCGGGGCCCGAACTCCCACGGCGCTGCGAAGTACTCGAGGCCGCACATACCCAGCCGGGTTCCGACCACATCGGCGAACGTCGTGTCGTCGGCGGCAACGACGAGATCGCACACGAACGCGAGCATCAACCCACCCGCAAGTACGGGACCGTGCACCGAGGCGATGGTGATCTTGCGGAGGTCACGCCAGCGCCGGTGGTTTTCGAAGTAGTAGTGCCACTCCTGCAACATGCGGGCCTCGGCACCCTTCTTCTTCCCGCCATGGATGAGCATCGTCGGGTCCTTGGTGCCGCGGGTCCGCTCGGCGATGGCCTCCTTCGAACCGAGGTCGTGCCCCGAGGAGAATGTCGACCCCGAGCCGGCCAGGATCACGACACGGACGTCCTCGTCCGCCTCGGCGGTCAGGAACGCGTCGTTCAGCTCGACCAGCAGGCCCCGATTCTGGGCGTTGCGGACCTCCGGACGGTTGAGCGTGATGCGCGCGATCAGGCCGTCGTCGAGGAGTTCGGAGGTGATGTATCGATAGTCGGTGGTCACCGTGTTGATGATACGGGTGATGCTACGGGTGGCACGGGACGATCCGGAATCGCGTTCTAGGGTGGGCAACTTCGGCGTCGAACGACCGCACGCCACGATCAGGAGCGCATCCATGAAGTACGTGAAACTCGGCTCGACCGGCCTCGACGTCTCGGTCATCTGCCTCGGCTGCATGAGCTACGGAATCCCCGACCGAGGCGGCCATGAATGGTCGCTCGACGAGGACGCCAGCCGACCGTTCATCAAGCGGGCCGTGGAAGGTGGCATCAACTTCTTCGACACCGCCAACGTCTACTCCGACGGAACGAGTGAGGAGATCGTCGGGCGGGCGCTGGCCGACTATGCCGTCCGGGACGAGATCGTGATCGCGACCAAGGTGCACGGCCCGATGCGCACGGGCCCGAACGGGGGCGGACTGTCCCGCAAGGCGATCATGCACGAGATCGACGCCAGCCTCCGCCGCCTCGGCACCGATTACGTCGACCTCTACCAGATCCACCGCTGGGACCGTCATACGCCGATCGAGGAGACGCTCGAGGCGCTCCATGATGTCGTCAAGGCCGGCAAGGCACTACACATTGGCGCGTCTTCTATGTACGCATGGCAATTCGCGAAGGCGCTCTACACGTCGAGGCTCAACGGCTGGACGCGCTTCGCGACGATGCAGAACCACTACAACCTTCTGTACCGCGAGGAGGAGCGCGAGATGCTGCCTCTGTGCGCCGATCAGGGCATTGGCGTCATCCCATGGAGCCCGCTCGCCCGCGGCCGCCTCACCCGGGAGTGGGATACCGTAAGCGCGCGTAGCGAAACCGACTTCTTCGGCAAGAGCCTCTATCGCGACGGCGACCGGGTGATCGTCGAACGCGTCGGTGCGGTCGCCGCAGCCCGCGGCGTCACTCGGGCGCAGGTCTCGCTGGCCTGGGTGATGCAGAACCCGGTGATAAGCGCGCCGATCATTGGCGCAACGAAGCCACAGCACGTGGACGACGCCCTCGCCGCACTCGACATCGAGCTGACGGCCGAGGAGATCACCTCGCTGGAGGAGCCCTACGTGCAGAGGCCGACGGCCGGCTTCGCCTGAGGTCCGGCTTGACTGTCATACGGGACCTCTACGGTGAGCACAGGTCGAGCACAAGGCGAAGACCGGTACTGACACAAAGGCACTACGGAGGGTGTGATGGGCAAGCAGAGCCAACGCCGCAAGGACGAGAAGCGGCGAGCCGAGGACCGGCGACGCGAGCAGATCCGGACCGGCGCGGCGCAGGTACCGCCTCCCAATCAGCCAACCGAACGCATTGCTGCGCTGCGCAACGCATTCCAGCGGGCAACTGCGGCCCGGCGAACCGACGACCTCGTGGCCCTCGACCGGGCGGTCGACGAACTCGACGCCACGGCATCACTCGAGGCGGGCGCAGTCGTTTCCGAGATGATCGTCGGCGAGCTCTCCCGGCAGCTTCGGGCGTGCTGGCGTCGGGGCTGGCAACCGATCGATGTCGTGAACGTCACGCGGCGTCTGCTCGACAACGCCCATGCCGACGTTGCCGCGGCGGCGGTCGCTGACGATGCGAAGTACGACGCGGGTCTGCCGATGCACCCGCAGTGGGCCGGGCAGCTCGAGAGCCTCGATCCGTGGTGGGAGTGGCGCACGCGGTCGTCGGCCTCGTGGATGCAGCATGTCGCCGACGTCACGGGCACGGCGCGCCGCGCAATCATCGAACATGGCGTCGACCTGATCGACCAGCTCAGCCGGCTCCCGAACCTCCCGACGCTCATCCCGCCACCGGGGCCGGGGGCGGCAGCCGCAGCGCGATCTCGTACTGCGTTCGGAGGACCCGGCGGCCCGAACGTGGCCGACATCGACCAGAAGGTGTTGGCCAAGGTCCGCGCGCTGCTGGCGAAGGCCGAATCCACGCCGTTTCCCGAGGAGGCCGAGTCCTTCACCGGCAAGGCCCAGGAGCTGATGACCCGCCACTCCATCGACCGGGCCATGATCGACGCCGTCGCCACCACGCACGGCGCGCCCGAGGGCCGGCGCATCCACCTCGAACCGCCCTACATCGACGCCAAATCGAGTCTGGCCAACGCCGTCGGCTCGGCCAACCGGTGCGACGTCGTCCTCGCCTCCAAACTCGGCTTCATCACGGTGTTCGGATTCGCCAGCGACCTCGCAGTCGTCGATGTGTTGTTCACTTCCCTACTGGCGCAGGCCACCACGGCGATGGTTGCGGCTGGGCGAGTGCTCGATCGGGCCGGGACCTCGACCAAGTCGTTCCGGCACTCGTTCCTCATCTCGTACGCGCACCGCATCGGCCAGCGTCTGCGCGAGTCGGCCGAGGTGTCCGTCCACGAGGCCGAGGCGACCCACGGACCATCGCTGCTGCCGGTGCTCGCCAGTCGCGACCTTGCGGTCAAGACTGCAACCGCGGCCGCTTTCCCGAAGCTCGTGACGAGGTCGCAGCGGGTCAGCAATGAGGCCGGGTGGCAGGCCGGCAAGATCGCCGCCGATCAGGCCTCACTCGGCGCGTGGGGCGCCGTCCGTGCGGGCGGCTGATGTCGCCGACGTCTGCGGGCACTCAGAGCCCCTTCGGCGCCATCGCGTCACCCGGCAGTGCACGGTCGGCATAGATCACGCCCTGAAAGCGGCGCATGCCCGTGAGCCAGCGGTCGACGTCGGTCGCCTTGCGTTCCATGTACGTCGCCACCTCAGGATGCGGGAGGACGTGGAACTTCTCCGCCCGGATGGCCTCGATGCACGCCTGCGCCACGTCGGCGGGCGACAGCACCCCGTCGGCGCTGGCCACGCCGGAGCCGCCGCTGTTTCGTCCGAGCCCGTCCGGGCTGTTCTGGATGATGTTCGTCTCCACGGCCTGCGGGCACAGCACGGAAACCCGGATCCCCTGATGGTGGTGGGTGACGGACAGGTACTCCGCCACCGAGACGGCGGCGGCCTTCGTGATGCTGTAGCTCAGCGAGCCGATCTGCGTCAGCAGGCCCGCGGCTGAGGCGGTGCTGAACAGATAGCCCTCACCCCGGGCAATCATCGAAGGGAGCACCGCGCGAGCTGCGTAGATGTGGGCCATCACATGGACCTCCCACATGGTCTGGATCCGTTCGTTCGAGTCCTCGACCCCGCCCATCGTGACGTAGCCGGCGTTGGACGCGAACAGGTCGATCGGGCCATGTGCCGTTTCGGTATCCGCAACGAGCTTCTGGATGGCGGCCTCGTCGCGGACGTCGAGGCCGACGCTGCTCGCGCCGGCACCGATCTCCGCGGCGACGCGGGCCGCTTGCTCGGCATTGACATCGGTGACGACGACATGCCGAGCACCCTCAGCACTCGCCGCCTTGGCCAGCGCCTCCCCGATGCCCGATCCTGCACCAGTGACGACGACGACCCGATCACGAAGTTCCATGCCGCCGACCCTAGAGAATCGACGACACCCGCTGCGAACCCTTGAGGTCTTGGAACCGCTTCCCCTCGGCCACGAGCGTCTCGATGAGCGCAGCCGGCTTCCACGACGGCCCCCTCGCGGCCTCGAACTCCCGGAGCTTGGCCAGCACGTTCGGGAGCCCGATCAGGTCGGCATAGAACATCGGACCACCGCGGTAGACGGGCCAGTTGTAGCCGTTGATCCAGATGATGTCGATGTCCGACGGCCGGATCGCCTTGCCTTCTTCGAGGATCTTGGCGCCCTCGTTGATCATCGGGTAGACGAGCCGCTCGATGATCTCGTCGGCCGTGAACGTGCGCTGCGCCGCTCCGCTCTTCAACGCGAACTCGCGCACGATCTCCTCGGTGACGACTGACGGCGACCCGACCCGGTTCTCGTCGTAGTCGTAGTACCCCTTGCCGTTCTTCTGTCCCCGACGGTCCAGCTCGCACAGTCGATCCCGGATCGTCGCGCCTGCAGAGCTCTCCGCCACCCAGCCGATGTCGAGCCCGGCGAGATCCGACATCTGGAACGGCCCCATGGCGAAGCCGAAGTCGTAGAGCGCCTTGTCGACGTCCCACGGCATGGCGCCCTCGTTGATGAGGTTCTGCGCCTCGCGGCCGCGGGCCGCGAGGATGCGATTGCCGACGAAGCCCGGGCACACGCCAACGAGGGCAGCGATCTTGCCGATCTTCTTGGCGATCTGCATCGAGGTGTTGATGACCGCCGACGAGGTGTGGTCGGCGCGCACGACTTCGAGCAGCTTCATGACGTTGGCCGGCGAGAAGAAGTGCAGCCCGATCACGGACTCGGGTCGCGTGGTCGCAGTGGCGATCTCGTCGATGTTCAGCGCGGACGTGTTGGTGGCGAGGATGGCACCTGGCTTCATGATGGCGTCGAGCCGGGAGAAGATGTCCTTCTTGATGTCCATGCGCTCGAACACGGCCTCGATGACGAGGTCGCAGTCGGCGAGGTCATCAAGTGTCAGTGTCGATGACACCATGCCCATGCGGCGGTCCACGTCGCTGAGCGGGAACCGGCCGTTGCGAGCGCTGCGCTCGTAGTTGGCCCGCACGACGCCGAGCCCACGGTCCAGCGCGTCCTGCTTCGTCTCCACGATCATGACCGGGATGCCGGCGTTCACGAAGTTCATGGCGATGCCGCCGCCCATGGTGCCGGCGCCGATGATGCCGACCTTCTCGACCGCGATGGTCGGTGTGTCCGCCGGGAGGCCCGGGATCTTCCACACCTGGCGCTCGGCGAAGAACACGTAACGCTGCGCCGCCGACTGGGCGCCGCTGACGAGCCCTCCGAACAAGCGACGCTCGACCGCGATGCCTTCATCGAAGGGCAGGTTCACCGCCGCCTCGACCGTCTGGATGATGGCCTCGGGTGCCTCGAACCCGCGGAACTTGCGGGCGTTGGCCTTGCGGAAGTCGGCGAACAACGCGGTGTTGCCGCGTGCCGCCTCGACCAGCTCGTTCGAATCGCGGACCTTGCGCAGCGGCCGGCCCTCGGCCACGATGCGGCCGGCGTACGCGATCGCGTCGGCACGGAGGTTGCCTTCGGTGGCCAGTTCGTCGACGAGGCCCATCGACAGGCACTCGGACGCAGGTATGTGCGCGCCGCTCGTCATCATCTCCAGAGCCTTCTGCGGACCGGCGATGCGGGGCAGGCGCTGCGTGCCGCCGGCGCCGGGCAGCAGGCCGAGGTTGACCTCGGGCAGGCCGCACCTCGCGCTCGGCACGGCGATGCGGTAGTGCGCACACAAGGCGACCTCAAGGCCACCGCCGAGCGCCGTGCCGTGGATCGCGGCGATCACCGGCTTCGGCGAGTCCTCCATCATCTTCTGGACATCCAAGAGCGAAGCGCCTTTGGCCGCGCCGCCGAACTCGGTGATGTCTGCGCCGGCGATGAACGTGCGGCCTTTGCAGATCAACACGACCGCGGCAACTGCCGGGTTGCCGACGGCGGCGTTCACCCCGTTGTAGAGACCGTCGCGCACGTTGAAGCTGAGCGCGTTCACCGGTGGCGAGTCGAGCGTCAGGACGGCGATGTCGCCCTCGATCGTCAGGTCGGTCACTTCGTTGACTGCGGTCATGTTCGCTGCTCCTGTCGACTATCGCGTACCATCTGCGCGCTTATGGTAGTGCCAGCACGGTGACCGTGCCGGTATCGCCGTCGACCTCGATGATGGCCCCGTTCGGGATGCGGTGCGTCGCATCGGTCACCGACACTGCGCACGGGATGCCGAGCTCGCGGCTCACGATGATGGCATGGCTGAGCGCAGCGCCGACATCGACCACGACTCCCGCCGCAGGCACGAACAGCGGCGTCCAGGCCGGGTCGGTCATCGGCGCCACGAGGATGTCGCCGTACTCGAGCGCAGAGGAGTCGGAAGGGTCGAGCACCACGCAAGCGCGGCCGCTGACCTTGCCCGGGCAGCCCGGAACGCCCTGGATCGTGTCGCCGACGGAAATCGCCTGCGTCACGTGGTCGCGCTTCTTCGGCCATGTCGTGTTCGCAGGCGCGGGACCGTTGATGATGAACGGCGGATCCAGCGTCAAGAGCCAGTCGTGGTGCGCCCTACGGGCCGCGACCGTGCCACGGATGTCGGACAGGTCACCCGCTGCGAGGGCATGGAGCTCGTCCTCGAACAGGAGGCAGATGTCCACGGGTGAGTCGACCAGACCGGCTGCAACGGCGCGCCGGCCGATCTCGCGCAGCGCCATCCGGGACTCCTGGATCACGCGGATGATGTTCGTCTTCGACCGCTCGCGGCCCGGCACGAAGACCGACGTGCTGGCCACGGCGGCCTGGAACTGGCCGAGCACCTCGGTGTTCCCGGCGAGAACTTCCGCGATCTCGTCCGTGAGCTGCTTGCGTTCTCGCTCGCGGTCGTCGTGGCGGATCTCGGGCCCGTGGTCGGACGGCATCTGGCGCATGTGGTCGATCAGACCAAGGGCGAGGTCGGGATCGGTCTCCCACGTCTCCGCCATCACGTCCCACTCGTTCGGACCGCGTGAGCCGAACTCGGCGAGGAACGGGTCGAGATCGGCAACGAACGACGCAACCGAAGGATCATCGGAACCCCGCAACCGAGTATTCAGGCCGACCGGCCCTCCCTCGAACATCGCGCCGACCGCGGGCGACCCTGCCGCCTTACGGCCGAGATCCCACATCGCATAGGAGGGTGCCGCCGAGTCGACGCCACCCTGGCCGGCCATGAGACGCATGACATCGCCCGATCGACCGATCGCTGCGCAGATCGCGCCGAGCGTGCCCGGCCCGATCGATGCCGCACCGCTCTGGCTGATGTGCTGGTCGAACATCCTCCGACACATTGGGCGCAGGCTGACGGCGCGGTCGAGCAGCTCGGCGTCGGTGAGCGCACCGAGGTCCGGCCGATCGGTCCGGATCTGGCGGGCCAACACGCGATCGGCTTCGAGCTCGGTCTGCTCCATGGTGCCCATCACCCAACCGAGCCATCCGACCATCCGCTGCGTCGTGGCCGGGTTCTCGTGCCACGGTTCGGCGACGTAGGGCGGGACGTCGGGATGGTCACCGAAGTAGGCCTGGTCGATCGCTGCCGCCGTCATGCCGGGTGTGCGTTCGGCCCACACGCGGATCCATGTGGCGCCCAGATAGGCATAGCCGCCGATGAGGCCGATGAACTCGCAACGGTCCGGGTCCTCGCTCAGCTCGTCGTCGCCCACCCCGAGCCGGTTGACGGCGCAGTCACGCCAACCTGCGACCGAGCCGCCGTTGTGGAACACCAGGTCCCACCCTGCCGGGCTGGGCGGCACAGGAAGCACCTCGCCCGCGTTTGCACGGGTCCAGAACGGCGTCTTGGCGCCGTACGGCTGATCGTCTATCCAACGCACTGCATTCATGGCTGGCCCCCGGCTTCGAAGTTGCTGGCCGGCACGGTAGCGGGTGCGCCGCAAAATCTGCGCGAGCCTTCTCGTCTCATGCACCGCGCCGACGACTCCCCGACCTCCCGTGCAAGCCGCCCCTTGCCCGACGCCGTGTTCTGGGACATGGACGGCACCCTCATCGACACCGAGCGGTACTGGATCGCGAGCGAGTTCGCGCTCGTCGCCGAGTACGGCGGCACGTGGACCGAGGCCCATGCGCACGCCGTCGTCGGCAAGGACCTACGCGACACTGCCCGCTACCTGCAGGCCAACGGCGGCGTCACCCTGGCCGTCGATGACATCGTCGAGCGCCTGATGGACGGGGTGATCGCCGGGCTCCGGGAGGCGACGCCGTTCATGCCCGGAGCAGTCGAGCTGCTCACCGAGCTGGGCCGACTCGGGGTGCCGTGCGCACTCGTCACGATGTCGTGGCGCCGCCTTGCCGACGAGGTCGTGAACCTGTTGCCACCCGGGACCTTCACTGCGACGATCGTGGGCGACGAGGTGCCCGCCGGCAAGCCGGACCCGGCGCCCTACCTCGCCGCCGCTTCGGCGCTCGGAGTCGACCCGCAGCGCTGTGTGGCCATCGAGGACTCGCCCACCGGACTGCAGTCGGCCGAGGCCGCAGGGTGCAACACGCTGGCCGTGCCGAACCTGCTCGCTCTCCCGGAAGCGCAAGGCCGCACGATTGCGGCGTCGCTCGTCGGCGTCACACCGGGATGGCTCGGTGGGCTCGTCAGCGAGCGCCTTTGAGCACTGGCTGTCCTCGCCGCCGTTGACTCAGTGGTGGATGCCGCCGTCCACCGTGAACTCCTGGCCGGTGCAGTAGGCCGAATCGTCGCTGGCCAGGAACAGCACCATGTTGGCAATGTCGAGGGGTGTGCCCACTCGCCCGAGCGACACCGACCGCTCGAGGCGGCGGCGTGCGTCGGGGTCCGAGATGGCTCGGAGGTTCGCCGTCATGGGCGTCTCGATGACGCCCGGATGGACGGAGTTGACCCGGATCCCGTTGCGACCCCACTCCTGCGCCGCCACCTTCGTGAGGCCCCGCACCGCCCACTTCGTCCCGGAGTAGGCGCCGTGGTGCGACACGCCCTCGAGCCCCGCGACCGAGCTGATGTTGACGATCGATCCGCCACGCTCGGCCTTGACCATCTCCGCGGCGACCGTGCGCATGCCAAGGAACACTCCGGTCTGGTTGATGGCGATGATGCGGTTCCACTCATCGAGTGTGGTGGCGTCGAGCCGCTTGACCATGTCGATGGCGGCGTTGTTCACCAGGACGTCGATGTGCCCGTGCCGTTCGACGATCCCGGCCACGACTGCGGTCCACTCCGATTCTGAGCTGACGTCGAGGTGGACGTACTCGCATCCGGGTGTGTGCTCGGCGGTGGTGTGGCCTTCATCGTCGAGGACGTCGGCCAGGATCACGGTTGCGCCCTCCGACGCGAACAGCCAACCCTCTTCCGCCCCTTGACCCCGTGCGCCACCCGTGATCAGTACGACCTTGCCCTGAAGTCTCCCCATCGGCGGATTCTCACCACCACGGCCGAGATCGGCAATTCCGCGCCGATCACGGAGTACCGGTCGGCCGCAGCCACGACTGGAACCGTGAGCCTGCTTTGGCCACCGAGTCGCCAGCGGAGGAGAAGATCTCGCGGAAGCGGTCGGCGTAGTGACCCACCGCGTCGGCTGCGTTCTCTCGAACTCCGGGCTCGTCACTGCGGCGGGCGTAGTCGCCCGAGCGGACTCGTTCGAATTCGCCACTCGCCACCCAGCGGTTGAGCTCGCTCGCACGGCGCACTGCGGTCGGGTGCGTGCGGCTGACGTTGGCGGCGAAACGTCGTAGCCGGTCAGGGCCATCGGACCAGTCCTCGTAGTCGGCGGCCTGTCGCTGGAACGCGTCCAGCGACAGGGATGTGCTGGGAAGACCGGCACCGAGGACCATCAGCATCTGGACCACGAGCTGCGGATCGTCGACCGCCAGCGCGGCGGCCCGATCGCACGAGAGCTCGGCTGCTCGGAACCACTCGAGCAGGGCAAGGCGGATCGCCGCCAACGGCAACGCGCCCGGGCCGAGTGACGGCAGAGACGCACGCACCAAGATCGTCAGCGCGGTCTGATACGTGACATGGCCGGACAGGATGTGGCCGGCCTCATGGGCCATCACCGCCCGCAGCTCGTCGCCGGTGGCGGTCTCGACGAGCTTGCTCGTCACTACGACGTAGGGGTTCTGCGAGCCGATCGCCATTGCGTTCAGCCACGGATCTTGCGCGACGTAGAGCGCCGGTGCGAGACCGGATGGGGTCGACAGGTCGAGTGCGTTCACGACGTTGGTCCACCCCGACCACACCCCGGGGAGCTGATCGGGACCGACGAGCAGCGATGCCGCCAGGTTCTGCTGGAAGAGCGCCCGTTCGTATCCCTGCTCGATCAGCCAGCGGACCGCGGTGTCGAGCCCGGGGATGGCCCGCAGCGCAGCAGTGGCGGCCCGATCGGCGGGGTGCTCATACGCCTTCGATGAAAGGTCCGGATAGTGGACCGCCTTCGCGGCAACGACGGCTTTGCGTTTGGCTGCCATGGTCCGACGCTACCGGGCGACGCCGATCATCTGGTCACGGCTCACCCGTCCGGCGAGCGCCTCCTCGTCGAGCCGGTCCTCGTCGAGCGAATTCGACCCGGTCGGCCGTTGCGGAAGTACGAAGTAGCGAACCTCTGCGGACGAATCCCAGACCCGCACCTCCACCTCGGCCGGCACGACGCAACCCAGCTCGGCCAGCACCACCCTCGGCTCACGCACGACCCGGGACCGGTAGGCGAAGGACTTGTACCAGGCCGGCGGCAGGCCGAGGAGCCCCCACGGATAGCAGGAACACAGTGTGCATACGACGACATTGT
>JAYUDQ010000537.1:0-4405 GCA_043739745.1 Acidimicrobiia bacterium
GGGAAGTCGCAGTACCGCCGGTCCGCTCGATGCGGCGGTTTTGCCGGCCGCAGTGCCGGCTGCAGTGCCGGCTGCAGTGCCGGTTGCAGTGCCGGCGATCGGTCAAGGAGTTGCGAGGCGGACGCTCGGCCGTGTGGCGAACGCGTGGTCCGTCGCCGTCACGGCCGCCGGGGCCGCGGTCGGCGACGAGCACGGCACCATCCACCTGCTGACGCCAACATCGGCTGGAGGCGCTGCAGCGACTGTCAAGGATGTGACGGCGAACGTCGGCTTCGATACTCCCGTGGTCGCATTGCAGGCGGTCGACGACGGTCGTCTCGTGAGCCTCACGTCCAACCAGCTGCTGCAGGTATGGCGGGTCCGAAAGGGTCGGCTCGTGCTCGACCATACGATCAGCGACCGAGCGACAGCCTTCGGTATGCAGGGTGGAAATGGCGTTTCTGTTGCCTATTTCGAGATCGGCTCAGGGCTCGTCGTGGTCGGTCTCGACGGTACGGAACGCACCCGCATTCCGGCCGAGTATCCGGTCAGTCTTGCCGTGGCCATCGACCCGACAGGACGCACGGCAGCGACCGCGGACGCCTCCCTGGTGCATGTATGGGATCTCTCGCGCGGCGTCGAACTGGGAACCGCTATCGAGGCTCCTGGTGATGTCCGGGCAGTGCGCTTCGTCGATGGCGGACGCAGGATCGTGATGGTGGATTCGCAGTCGTCGGTGAAGCTCGTCGATGTCGCCGCGCACACGTCGCGCGGACGGCTCTCCGACGAGGACGGCCTTCCCTTCGTCGGGTTTGCGTCGAGCAATTCGTCGGAGGCGTTCGTGATCGTCTCGACCTCGGGCGGGGCGATCCGGTCGCTGCGTCGCACGCTCGACCCGGTGGCGTTGATCCACGAAGGTTGTGCGCTCTTCGGGCGGCCGTTCACCGATGCCGAGCGCACCAAGTTCGACCTGGGCAAGCGGGACGACCCGTGCCGCGCATGAGGCGGTGCGCGGTGCTCTTGGGTGTCGCCGTCCTGCTCGTCACCGGGCCGCTTTTTCTGGCGTCGACAGGACCGGCCTCGGCGTCGAGCGCGGCGGTTCCCAGCACGGCGCAAGTCGCCACGAATCGAGTCCGTGACGCGATGCGTGGTGTGGGGTTGGATGCCACGCCCGGCGAGGCTGACTGCATCGCGTCCGGGGTGAAGCAGGCCCGCGCATCGCTGCCCGTCGTTCCGGTCGAGGTCCTCCTCGGCTGCTTCCCGCAGGAGGTCCTCGTCGAACAGTTCGTCTCCCGTGGCGCGATCACCTCGGAACTGCGACCCTGTCTCACGCGTTCCTTGCGAAGTACGCCATCACCGACCTTCGCCGATCTTTATCGTGTATTCGTTGCGGTGGCCGACCGCCGATACACGGCGGATCCGGCTTTCCGAGGCCGCTTCGAACCATTCGTTCGCTCCTGTCGCGTATCGGCCGCGAGCGCGGGTCCGGCCCTCCTCCCGGTGGTTCCCGGCCTTGTTCTGGCCGATCTCACCGAGCGCTGGAATGCTGCGTCGTTGCGACGGGGAGGGTCGGGCTTCCACCCGATTGCGGCATGGGAATCGATACCGAACGGACCGCTTTCGGCCGGCGCAGTGAGTTCGACGGCGACACTCGTCGCCTTGCCGTCGGCGGGTCAGGTGATGAGCTCCTCGCCGTCGGGCGCGCCGTCGCCCGCGGTTGCGCTGGATGGCGCCGCGCTCACCATCCGACCCGTGCCGGACCTACGCGCTTTGACCGCGGCGGTCGCCATGTTCGTGGAAGCCGTGGATTCCTCAGGTCGGGCCGACGGCGTGGCATCGAGCGTGAACCTTGCCGAACTCCTGCGGCCCGGCTCAGCACCCAAGCGGGTGCGCGTAGGCAGCGTGGTGTACTCGGCCCTTGTCGCCACGCCGAAGGGTGGCAGCCTCGCGTTCCAGATCACGGCCATCATCGCCGGGTAGGCGGGGCTGCAGCGACGGCGGGCATCTTGGGGTTTCGGTCCGCTCCGTCAGCAGAGGTAGCCGCCGTCGATCAGAAGAGTCTGACCGGTCATATAGCTACTGGCGCTCGACGCGAGGAACACGATTGCACCGCCAAGTTCGCCAACTCGCCCGATTCGACCGAGCGGGATGAGTGATTCGAACACCGACTGTACGCGGCTGGGCACATCGAAAGCCGTCGGGCCGGCGACGAGGACGTCTGGGCAGGCGCGCGTCCCGAGGCTCCGGGTAGGGTCCGGCGGGTCCGCGGCACACGCCATATGCCTTGCGCCAAGCCCAACACCGCACCCAGGAGGAACCGATCGCATGTACCCCGGTGAGCACGCGAAGCGCCATCCCGACAAGCCCGCGTTCGTGATGGCCACGAGCGGCGAGGTTGTCACCTTCGGCCAGCTCGACGAGCGGGCCAATCGCCTCGCCCAGCTGTTCCGCGACCAGGGCCTCAAGCGCCTCGACCACGTCGCGTTCTACATGGAGAACACCCCCCGCATGCTCGAGTGCGCGTCAGCGGCCGAGCGCACCGGCCAGTACTTCACCTGCGTCAATTCGTACCTCGCAGCCGATGAGGTGGCCTACATCGTCAACGACTGCACGGCCCGCATCGTGATCACGTCGAACGCCAAACGAGACGTTGCCGCGCAGCTTCCCGCGCTGTGCCCCGATGTGGAGCGCTGGCTCATGGTCGACACCGACGACCCGCCTACGGGGTTCGAGGTCTACGACGCAGCAGTGGCCCCTTTCAGCACCGAACCGGTGCCTGACGAGAAGCTCGGCGTGGCGATGCTCTACTCATCGGGAACGACGGGCCGGCCGAAGGGCATCTACCGGCCACTGCCGGACTGTCACCCGGGCGAGCAGCTGGCGCTGATGGGGTTCATCAGGAACGTGTTCCAGCAGCGCGAGGGCATGGTCTACCTGTCGCCCGCGCCGCTCTATCACTCGGCCCCACAGGCTTCGGTCTCCGGCGCGGTGCGCCTCGGCGCCACGTCGGTGATCATGGAGCGCTTCGATCCAGCCCAGTATCTCGATCTCGTGGCCGAGCACCACGTCACCACCTCGCAGCTGGTGCCGACGATGTTCAGCCGCATGCTGAAGCTTCCCGCCGACGTGCGCGAAGCCGCCGACACGTCGTCGCTCGAGGCCATCGTCCATGCCGCCGCTCCCTGTCCGGCGCAGGTGAAGGAGCAGATGATCCAGTGGTGGGGCCCGATCATCTGGGAGTACTACGGCGCCACCGAGGCCAACGGCATCACCCTGTGCAACTCCGAGCAGTGGCTCGCGCACCGCGGGACGGTAGGAAAGGCCGTGCTCGGCGAGGTCGTCATCCTCGACGACGACGACAAGCCCTGCCCGACCGGCACGCCCGGAACGGTGTGGTTCCGCGGCGCGACCAACTTCGAGTACTTCAACGACGCGGCGAAGACGGCCGAGAACCGGGTGGAGGGCGGTCAGACGAGCACCGTCGGCGACGTTGGCTACCTCGACGACGACGGCTACCTGCACCTCACCGACCGCAAGACCTACATGATCATCTCCGGCGGCGTGAACATCTACCCGCAGGAGACCGAGAACCTCCTCATCACCCATCCGAAGGTCGCCGACGCGGCCGTGTTCGGCGTGCCGAACGAGGATCTGGGCGAAGAGGTGAAAGCGGTCGTGCAGGCCGCCGAAGGCGTGAACGGTGGACCGGAACTGGAGCGTGAGCTGATCGCGTTCTGCCGGGAGCACCTGGCCCACTTCAAGTGCCCGCGGACGGTTGACTTCGAGGCCGAGCTACCCCGTCTGCCGACCGGGAAGCTCTACAAGCGGCTGCTACGGGACCGCTACTGGGAAGGCCACGCCAAGACGATCTGACGCGTGGCCCTCCCCGGTCCGCAGCTTCTTGCTTGCGGTGGCCACAGCGTGTCGAGCACGATGGGTACGTGCCCCCGCCACCCGAAGCCGCCCACGCGGAGCCGCAGGCCGCAGCGAGCGCGGGGCCGGCGTCTGAACTGACCGGCTCCGTCGAGGGCGCTCGGCTCGACGCAAACGTCCACAACAACGCCGACGTCGCCATTTCGGGGATGCGCCGTGGCCCGGGCGCATCGCGGATCGGTCTCCCGGTGGTGCTCGCCCGAATGCTCGCTTCGCACATCGGAAACCGCGCACTCATGCGCCTCATCCAGCGCGACAACCCTCCTGCCCAGGCGCCCGGCAACCCCCCGTTCGGCGGCGGCCTCCCCGCAACCCCCGGGATAGCCCTCAACGAGGCCAACAAGAAGCGGGCCGAGAAGATCATCAGCGACGCCTACGGGCAGCGGAAGGCGATGACGGGCAAGGTCCTTTTCCTCGAGGACGGGCCTTTGCGCGACATGCACGACGACATGCAGATCCGTCTGGCCAGGAACAAGCCGGACGGCACGCCCTG
>JAYUDQ010000538.1:0-4403 GCA_043739745.1 Acidimicrobiia bacterium
GCGATCGACGCGGCCATCGAGCCGGACAGCTAGAACCCGGTCGGCCATGCAGCTCACCACCATCAGTCTGCGGAACTACCGCGTCTTCGCCGAGCTCGACCTCGAGCTCCCGGCCGGGCTGGTCGGCATCTACGGGCCCAACGGATCCGGGAAGTCGAGCCTCCTCGAATCGATCATGTGGGCGCTGTACGGGCGCTCGCGGACGGCAAAGGGGGAGATCCGCACATCGGGGGTGGCCGAGGAGTGCTCGGTCGAGATCGGCTTCGCCCACGATGAGCACCACTACCTGGTGCGCCGCAGCATCAGCGGCATGAACTCCACCGTGAAGGCCCGGATGACGGCAGGGAACCAGGTCGTCGCCGATGGCCCGACCGAGGTTGGGCGCTACGTGCGGGCGACGCTCGGCATGGACGAGGCCGCGTTCCGCTCATCGGTGTTCGCGGAGCAGAAGCAGCTCACGGCCTTCAGCGACAACACGCCCGAGCAGCGGCGCCGACTCATCCTCCAGCTGCTCGGCATCACCCCGATCGAGAAAGCCCGCGACGCTGCCCGCACCGACGCCCGCGCCCGACGCGGCGACCACGAGCGGCTACTCGCACTTCTGCCCGCCCTGGCCGAGCTGGAGGCGCGTCTCGAACCGACCGTACTGGCGGCCGCCCGTGCCGCCGACGCGGACCGTGACGCGACCCGCTCCCTCGGCGCTGCGGAGCTGCGCGGCGAGGAGCTGATGGGAGCGGTCCGCCGCTCCGAGGCGGGCCGGTCGGCGTACGAGTTGATCCGCTCGAAGGGCCAGGGTGCGCGGTCCGCTCGTGACCGGGCCGAAGCCGCGGTAGCCCGGCTCATTGCCGAGTCGGCCGTCCTTCGGGCCGACGTGGAGCGTCTCGATGCAATCGCACCCTCCGACCCGGAGCGTGTGCGTTTCCTTGAGGGTCGGGTCGCAGCACTCGAGCGCCATGCCGAGGCCGTCCGAACCTGTGACCGTCTGCGGGGCGAGGCGGCGGGCGCGACAGGCCAGCCGGAGACCGAGCCCGACCCGGCGCCGCTCGAAATCCTTCGGAAGGCGGCCGAGTCCGCCGCCTTCGAACTCGCCGGGGCACGGGCTGCGGTCGACGAGGCGCAGGCTTCGTCCACGCGAGCGTCTGCGGCGGCCGACCGGGCCGAGATGCTCGATGCGTCAGGATTGTGCCCTCTCTGTGGACAGGCGCTGGGGGAGGGGTTTGCTGCGGTGCGGGCCCATCACCGCGACGACCTGGCCGAGGCCGTTGCCCGTCTGAGAACACGAGAATCCGACGCCGCCGCGGCAGAACGTCGCCATGGCGACGCACGGGCAGTGTTCCGCGCCGCCGAACAGGAACTGCTGGTCGCCCAACGCCGCTTCGCCGCCGGACTGGCGCGACGGGCCCAGATCGAGGCCGCATCCGATGCGGTCCAGCGGTCGGTCGACGCGCTCGGCGGGATCCCGGGTGCGCACGAACACGCCGAGCGCACCGCCGAGCTCCACGAACTACGAGCGGTGTCGGCGCAGCGGGCCCGGATCGAAGGACGGGTCGAGCGGCTGCGATCGGTCGTCCTCGAACTCGTCGACGAGCAGCGCAATTTCGACTCGGCAGAAGCGGAACGGGCATCGCTCCTGAAGGACATTGCTGAGCTCGGGTTCGATCTGGCCGGCCATCAACAGCTCGAGCGTGAGGCGGCCGCGGCGTCGGCGGAGCGGACCCGGCTGGCCGCGGTCGCGGCGCAGGCGGCACGTACCGCAATCGCCACGGAGCACGAGCTGAGGACCGTACAGACGCTCCTCGAGCAGGGTCGTACGCAACACCACCGCGCCAATGAACTGGCGACCGAGTCCCGATACCTGGGCCGTGCCGCCGAGATGCTCCACGGCTTCCGCCAGATGATCGTGGGCATGGTCGGCCCCCGTCTCAGCATCGAGGCCTCGGCGCTCTTCAACGAGTTGACGGCCGGGGAGTACGACGGGCTGGAGATCGATCCCGAGTCCTACGAGATCCGGATCATGGACGGCGGCACGGCGTACCCCAGCGAGCGCTTCTCCGGTTCCGAGGTCGATCTGGCCAACCTGGCGCTGCGTGTGGCGGTCAGCGAGCAGATTCGCTTCCAGGCCGGCGGTCAGGTCGGGCTACTCGTTCTCGACGAGGCACTGGCCAGCCTCGACACGGACCGAAAGGACCGCATGCTGGCGGCGCTCACACAACTTGGCGGACGCTTCCGCCAGATCCTCGTGGTCACCCATGCGCCCGAGGTCAAAGAGCGCCTCCCGGCGGCGATTGAAGTGGTGAAGCTTCCCGGCCGACGGGCGACTGCTCGCGTCATCGAGGCGAACGGCGGGGGTTGAGAAGTTTCTCCGCGAATGTGTCGCGGGAGTTGACATCACCCGGCGGAGGCGCAGAAGATTGCCGTCCCTTCGACGCCCTGATGCCAGGTCGTGGTCCTTTGTGGTCTTGCTCTCGGGCGGGTACCCGAAGGGGGTGTCTGGGGCCGATCGGCCGCTCGGGCTCCTAGTAGAAAACGCATCCTCGGTCGCCTTCGGGTGGCGGGGGAGCGGTGCCAACGGAGCTCGAGCGCTGTGACGTCGGAAACGACGATGGCGGTACCCCGGCGGTACGCCAGGTCGTTCGTGTCGTGCGTCACAAATGCCCGGAACGGGCGCAAGACGCTCAGCTAGCGGAAGGGTTGGCGTATGCTCCCGCGCTTTGCCCGCCGAGGTTGCCGATACCGGGCCGATGGAGTAGCTGCTGCGATGGATCAACGTGAAACGAATGACCGCAGGATGAACGACCGCAGGAAAGACCGCCATGGATGACAACGAAGAGATGCCCGACGATGTCGAGCTCGAAGCCCTCGACGACGACATCGAGGACATCGAGGACCCCGAGGTCGACCCGGACCTCGACGACGAGTTCGACGGTGACATCGACGAAGAGGCCATCGATGAGGACGCCCTCATCGACGACGACGTACTTGTCGATGACGACGACGTGCTCGTGGATGACGACGTGCTCGTCGAGGGTGAGCCCGATGAGGTCGAAGAGGCGACGCTTCCCGTCGCCGATGACGACGACGACGAGGAGGCCGATCCCGACGATGTCGAGGCCAGCCTCGACGACATCCTCAAGGATCGCCTGGTCATCGAAGATGTCGAGGACGACGAAGACGAGCAGCCAGACACCGACGACCGTGCCGAAGGCAACTCCGCGGTGGTGCCGAAACGTCCTGACGAGTTCGTCTGCCAGTCGTGCTTCCTTGTGAAGCATCCGAGTCAGCTTGCGGATGGCGACCGGATGCTCTGTCGGGATTGCGTGTAGCCGACCATGACCAACCGCGCCGGCGGGACGGACGCAGTTCACGGCGGTCCATCCGATCCCGCGCTCGCCGGTTCGCCCTCGCTGCGCGGTCTGCTCGATGTGCTCGTGTACGCACCGCTCGGCTTCGCCCTGTCGGCGGGCACGCTTGTCCCCGAACTGGCCGCGAAGGGTCGGGCGCGAGCTGCGGAGCAGGTCCGATTGGCCCGCATGATCGGGCAGTTCGCGGTACCGATCGTGCGGCGAAAGGGCGAGGAGATCGTCCGCGAAAGTGTCGCGAAGGCAGCGCGGAGCGCCCGGCCCGCTCCGATGAACGCAGCGCGCAGCGCCCGCCCGACTCCGGCGAAGCCGACCACCACGTCGAACCCGGCGCCCACATCGAGACCGCCCACATCGAGACCGCCGTCGCCCCGTCTCGATGCCGCGCTGCGTCGCGCTGCGGCCCCCGCGGCGTTGCCGATCGACGGCTACGACGAGCTACCGGCGGTAAGCATCATGGCGCTGCTCGAGGGCCTGCGTCCGGGTCAGCTGCGCGCCATCGACGCCCACGAACGGGCCAATCGAGGCCGCCGCACCGTCCTCACCCGGATCGCACAGCTCCTTCCGTGAACGTCGCGGCCCGGGCGGCGGTCGAAACGGACGCCTCGGCTATCGCCGTGATCGCGGAGGCCATCCGAGAGGAGCTTGCGCCACTACGCGGGGGCGCCGTGTTGCTGGCCCAGAACGATCGCCGTGCAATGGGCCGGTCCGGCGATATCACCGCCGCCGAGCCATCAGACACGGCGTCGACCGCGGCGTTCGTCGGCACCATCGATGACGTCGTGGTTGGACTCGCCACCGTCTCGGTCGAGGAACTACTCGACGGCTCGAGGCTCGGCGTCATCGGCGAACTGGGAGTGCTGCTCGGGGCCCGAGGCGTCGGCGTTGGCGAGGCCATGCTCGACGAAGTCCTTGCGTTCTGCCGTCACGAACGCTGTCGCGGCATCGACTCCTACGCGCTCCCCGGCACGCGGGAGACGAAGAACTTCTTCGAGACGTTCGGCTTCACTGCGCGCTTGCTCGTCGTTCACACGAACCTCGTGG
>JAYUDQ010000539.1:0-1558 GCA_043739745.1 Acidimicrobiia bacterium
TGGTTCGCACCCGACACGCACTGGCCGCCGCTCGCACAACGCGGGTTGCATCCCGATATCGACGTCGAGGACCTCTCGATGATCCAGATGGTCCTCGACAACGGCGTGCTTGCCTCCTACGGCGAGTGTCACTTCACGCCGGACTACTGGCGCAACTACAGCGTGATCGGTAGCGAAGGACGGATCGAGAACTTCGGCGACACCGACGGGGTGATCCGGCTCTGGAACCGGCGGCAGGGGTATTCGCCGAAAGGCGACCGATCCTTCCGCTTTCGGGCATCACGGGGTGGTCACGGCGGCGCCGACGACCGGCTGATGGACGAGTTCATCCGCTACGCGCGCGACGGCGGTGCGACGCAGACGTCGCCACTCGGTGCCCGCGAGGCCGTGGCTGCCGGTTGCGCAGGAGCTCAGTCGCTCCGATCGGGCGGACTGCCGGTGCAGATCGAGCCGCCGAGTGCCGAGATCGCGGCCTATTTCGGCTGAGGTCGGCTTCGATCGGCTTCGCTGGGAGATGCTGCGCGCGATGTCGGGGGTCCGTGCGCGCGATTCGGGGGCAAAATCGACTTGGAACGCCGCGGGAGGCCACTTCGCGCGCACCGACCATCCACGTCGCGCGCGTCGCGAACCTGCTAGGCAGGAACGTCAATGCGAATGGCCGGTGTGGCTCGCGTACGAGTCGGGCTCGTCGACGTGGTCGGGCTCAAGGCACGGATGGCACTCGATCTCCACCGTGACGTGGTCGATCCCGTAGTGGGTGTGCAACACGTCGCGGACGGCCTGGGCATGCTCCTGTGCGTCGTGCACGTTCAAGTTGCCGTCCACGGACAGGTGCGCCGAGAGGGCCGGCTGGCCGGGGCCCATCGACCAGACATGGAGGTGGTGGAGGTCGTTCACCCCCGGGATCGCCAGGATGTCTGCGCGCAGACGATCAACAGCGATGCCCGCAGGTACGGCGTCGAGGAGCACGTCGGTCGACTGGCGGAGCAGTCCGATCACCGAGCGGGCCACCAGCACGGTGACGAGCAGCGAGGCGATCGGGTCGATGCGGTCCCAGGCGAATGCCTCCAGCAGCAAGCCGGATACGAGTACTACGGCCGACCCGGCGAAGTCGCCGAGCAGGTGCAGCCGCGCGGCGCGGACGGAGAGCTGGTGGTCGTGGGCGCGTCCGATGGCAAGCGCGCTCCCACCGTTGACGGCCATGCCGATGAGCCCGATCAGGATCACGGGACCACCGGACACCTCGGACGGGGCGAACAGACGATGAATCGACTCCCACACCACCCACAGAAGCGCCCCAGAAAGCAGCACACCACTGAGCTGAGCCCCCACGGCATCGGCTCTCTGCCAGCCGAATGTCCGCCGATCGCTCGCCGGAAGACGGCGCAGCCGCAGGCTCAGGCCCGAGAGGGCGAGACCAAGCGCATCGACGCCCTGGTGCGCAGCATCGGCAAGTACCGCGACCGAACCGGCCCGGATGCTGACGAACACCTGACCGACGGCCAGCCCGGCATTGAGGAGCAGAGCCCACCAGATCTTGCGCTCGACTCCTGCGGCC
>JAYUDQ010000540.1:0-4397 GCA_043739745.1 Acidimicrobiia bacterium
GCACTCGAACGGGCCGTCGGCCACAAGCTCGTCGAGCGGCCCGGCGGTCCGAGAGCGGTCTCGCTGACCGAGGCCGGCAACGTGTTGCTTCGCCACGCAGAGACCATCACGGCCCGGCTGCGGGCGGCAAAGGCCGATCTTGATGCGCTTGCGGCCGGTGAGGCAGGCACACTGCGGGTCGGCGCGTTCCAGTCCGCGGGGGCCCGCATCCTGCCCGCTGTGCTGGCCCGCTTCCGCGAGCGCTGGCCGAACATCGACGTCTCCCTCGTCGGCCAGGCGAACGAGCTCGACCTCCCCAGCCTGGTGCTCAGCGGGCAACTCGACCTCGCCTTCATCGACGTGACGAATGTCGCGGAACCGTTGGCTGCGGTCGAACTGCTCGTCGATCCCTACATCGTGATGCTGCCTCCAGGCAGCCCGCTGGCGACGCGGACGTCGCTTGCGCTGTCGGAGCTGAGCGACATCGACCTCATCAGCTCCAGTGCGAACGATCCCTGCGCGGCCCGACTCAACCAGGCGTTCGGTGCACTCGACCGCATGCCGAACATCGTGTTCCGCACCGACGACAACCTGACCGTGCAACGCCTTGTCGGCGTAGGGCTCGGCGGCGCAGTCGTGGCCCATCTCACCGTCGAAGCCAACATCGGCGGGCCGCCCGTGGTCACTGTGCCACTGGCCGAGGGATCGAAGATCGAGCGTCGGATCGGACTCGTCTGGCACAGCGGTCGCTACCAGTCGAAGGCGGCGAAGGCGTTCATCGAGGAGGCGCAGATCGTGTGCCGGGAGCTCGGAGCAGCGAGCTGACGGAGAAGCGCGAATTGCGACGATCGCCGGCGCCGGACGAGCATCGCCCCATGCCCATCGCCATCGATCCCCCTGTCGTCGATCCCGGGTCGGGCGGCTTCGACGCCGTCCGCCTCGAGCGCATCACTGCCCACCTCGAACGGCGCTACATCGAGCCGCGCAAGATCGCCGGCTGCCAGGTGCTCGTCGCCCGACACGGTCATGTCGGCTACCTCCGGTCACTCGGCCAGTCGGACCTCGAACGGGCGACGCCAATGGCCGACGACACGATCTTCCGCTACTACTCGATGACCAAGCCGATCACGTCGGTGGCGCTGATGACACTGCTCGAACAGGGACATTTCTCGCTCAACGACCCGGTCTCGCGCTTCATCCCTGCATGGCGCAACCAGCAGGTGTGGGTATCCGGCGAAGGTGCGGACATGAAGCTCGAAGCGCCGAACCGGCCGATGACGGTGCGCGACCTGCTGTGCCACACCAGCGGCCTCACCTACGGCTCGCTCCTGGCCGGTGTCGGGGTCGACGTGGCTCCCGACCCGGTCGACGCCGAGTACGACCGCATCGGCGTGCGTCGCACCGACGAGACGCTCGAATCGTTCGTCAACCTGCTTGCGCAGGTGCCGCTGCGCTACCACCCGGGTGAGCGCTGGATGTACTCGCTCGCCACCGACGTGTGCGGCGCGCTCGTGGAGATCATCTCCGGCCAGCCCTTCGACGAGTACCTGCAGCAGAAGATCTTCGACCCGCTCGGCATGGTCGACACAGCGTTCGCGGTGACGCCGGATCGGGCTCCCCGGCTCGCCGCGAACTACGGACGCCGCCGCGACAAGTCGCTCGTCTGCCTCGACGACCCGGCGACGAGCACCTACTTGCAGACCCCGAAGTTCCTCTCCGGGGGCGGCGGTCTCACGGGCACGACGGCCGACTACTTCCGCTTCTGCGAGATGCTGCGGCGCGGTGGCTCGTTGGAGGGTGCGCGGATCTTGGGCCCGCGCACGATCGAGCTCATGCGGCGCAACCATCTCGCCGGCGGGCAGGACCTGACCCAGATGGCCATCGGCGCATTCGCAGAGACGGCATACGCGGGCGTCGGGTTCGGACTCGGCTTCGCCCAGTCGCTCGACGAGGTGGCCACCGGGTCGCTCGGGCACGACGACTTCTACTGGGGTGGCGCCGCTTCCACGATCTTCTGGGTCGACCCGGTCGAGGACCTCGTCGTGATCTTCATGACCCAGCTCATCCCGTCGAGCACGTTCGACTTCCGCGGGCAACTCAAGAGCATCGTGTACTCGTCGATCGTCGACTGATCGGGCGTATGGGTCCGCTCGAACGACCGGTCTACCGCAGGTAGGTATCGACCGCCGCAGCCACATCAGCGATGACTCGGGCCTGCTCGACCGGGAACGCGCTGAGCGCGGCGAAGGCGTGGATCATCCCGTCGTAACGCACGAGACTCGATGCCACCCCGGCACGCATCAGTAGGCGCGCATAGGACTCTCCCTCGTCACGCAGCGGATCGAACTCGGCGGTGATGACCAAGGCCGGTGGGAGACCGGCGAGGTCGGCCCGTAGGACGGACGCCCGGGGGTTCGAGCCGTGCGCTGGGTCGGCGAGGTAGTGCCCCCAGTACCAGCGCATGTCGTCGGCGGTCAGGAAGAGGCCCTCGGCGTTCTCGCGATACGACGTGTTGTCGAATCCGTGGTCGGTCACCGCGCATAGCGGGATCTGCAGACCGATCCGGCCGGTTCCCTCGTCACGATCGACGATGCACGACGCAATGGCAAGGTTGCCGCCCGCACTCGATCCGATGACGCCGACCGGCCGCCCGCCTGCAAGCTCGGCATGGGCCCACGCAACTGCGAGGCATGCGTCCTCGAGCGGGAGCGGGAACTGGTGCTCAGGCGACAGCCGGTAGTCGACCGAGCAGACGACCACGCCCGCCCCGTCCGACAGACGCCGACAGAACCCGTCGGCCATGTCGAGATCGCCGTAGACCCAGCCTCCCCCATGGAAGAACACGAGCACCGGCGAGTCCCCGACAACTCCGTAGATCCGCACTCCGAGCACACTGCCGTCGGGCCGGGGGAGGTCGACGTCGCTCGTCGCAATGTCCGGCGCGCCAGTGTCCGGCCGCCGCGACGCGAGGTGCTGCGCGCGAGCCTCCGCCGGCGTCAGCGACCACCATGGGCTCGCGGGGACTGCGACCTTCAGGAAGGCTGCGGCGTGTGGTGCCAGTTCACCCACGGTGGATCAGCCGGCCACGGCTTGGACGCGGTCGCCCAGACCTGTTTGGTCAGCGGTTGACTTCTGCAGTGTGCGCGGCCCCATCAGTTTGTTCATGAGGTGCTCGCCCGCGGTGACAGGCGTGTACCGGGGCGGGTTGTCGGCCGTCGTGCAGGTCGCCATGACCGTGACGAGGGCGTCGTAGTCGGCCTCGTGGAAGAACGCGATCGAGCGGCGGCGCGCGGCGCCCGATGACGCCGGCGGCGGGACGACGCGGTGCAGCGTCGAGCGCCAGCGGTCATTGGTCCACTCAGCGAGGAGATCGCCGAGGTTGACGAGCAGCGTGCCCGGTTCGGGAAGGACGCCGTGCCACTCGTTGTCGGGGCCGAGGATCTGCAGGCCGGGCACAGGGTCGGCAGCGAGGATCGTGCACGCGCCATAGTCCGTATGCGCGCCCATGCGCATCTGACCGGGCTCCGGGTCGACGTGCTGCGATCGACGCTGGTAGTTGTTCGCGCGCATGACATTCGGTGCCTTGCTGCTGCGCGCAACGAGATAGTCCTCGGGCATACCCAGCGCGATGGCGAACAACTGCATCAGCTCGTGACTGAGGTTGACACACGCCTCGAAGTACTCGATCCAGACAGACTTCATCGTTGCCGGTACATCGGGCCACACGTTGTCGGAGAACATCCGGTGGCGTTCGGCCCCGAAGTACGGATCGCCGTAGTCCTTCACTTCTGTGCCGCAGTTGAACGCCTCGAACATGTCCGGTTTGGCGTCGACGCCGAGGGAGTACGCGAGTGCTTCGGAGCCATAGGACGCGTAGCCGCGGTTGCGGGCTTTGTCCTCGAGTGTGTACGCCGTCTTCGTCCCCTCGGGCAGGTCGAAGAACGCCGTCGTCACCGCGAACATCCGCTCGATCAGCTCGGCCGCGATGCGGTGGCCCGTGATGCGCAGGAACCCGATGCGGCGGCATTCGGCATCCACCGCGGCGATCACCGCGGCACGAGCCGCGGGGTCGTCGCCGAACCAGGCGGAGATGTCGACGGTGCGGACGAGATCGGTATCGGTGGCGGTCGACGGAGCGGTCATGACGGAATCCTTGTCTGCGGAGGGATCGACGACCCGGCATCGGCGAGGTGGACAAGGTCGCGCAGCACGCGGCGCAGCTCGACCGTGGTCCGATCGACACGCGTGTGGACCTCGATGGTCGGGTCGATCGAGAGCGCCTTCGGCTCGATCCGCCCGAGCGTCCGGAGATCTTCGGCCACGACCGCCAGCTCGTAGTCCACGAAGCCCTGCCCGACCTCGTCGGAAGTGATGTCGTCGCGCACGAGCGCGCAATAGATGCGACTCGTCTGCGCGCT
>JAYUDQ010000541.1:0-1556 GCA_043739745.1 Acidimicrobiia bacterium
GCTCGCATCCGTGACCTCGCCACCGGGCGATACATCACCGCCGGCCAAGCCATCATCCTGCACGGACCCGTCGGCGTCGGCAAGACACACCTCGCGCAAGCACTCGCGCACCACGCATGCCGCCACGGGCACACCGCCGTGTTCACCAAAACCAGTCGGCTCCTCGCCGACCTCGCTGGTGGGCACGCCGACAGAACATGGGGAACACGACTCCGCAAATGGGCCAAACCCGACGTGCTCGTGCTCGACGATTTCGCCATGAGAGACCTCACCACCACGCACGCTGATGACATCTACGAACTCGTCACCGAACGAGCCGGACAATCGCTCATTCTGACCTCGAACCGGCGGCCCGAAGACTGGTATCCACTCTTCCCGAACCCCGTCGTCGCCGAGAGCATTCTCGATCGGCTCATCAACACCGCGTACACCATCCACCTCGACGGACGCAGCTACCGATCCACCCGCCGACCGCCACAAGAACCACCCACCGATCACACCACCAACAGCCGGTCGACTAGAAAGACACCAGAACCAACTGCGGGATAACTTGAACAGCCCCCCGGTGGATTACGCGAACGCCGACAGGCGTCGAGCAAGACCAACTTGTGGGGACGCTGTTTGGGGCTCGCTGTCGCGGGCCGTATATGGAGGTGCAGCCGGTCGACTCGATGCGAAGACTTTGCCGAGTCCCGGACGACGCGCCGGTTTGGGTGATGCGACTCCCTGCGGGCGGTCCGGAAGAGGGCCTGCCGTACCTACAGATCTACGCGCGGGAAGATGACGGCTGTCCCTTGGCATCAAACGTGATCCGCAGTACCGGCACCGTCACACATGAGAGGATCGCCGGGCGAGACACGCTGTTGTCGTTCTGGGACGACGGCACCGGCAATGCGTTTTTTCGTGCGAGCGGCCTCACCATCGAGGTATACGCGTTCGGCGGCACGGGCAGCGAAGCGTCCGAGAACCAAGCCAACTTTCGCCGCATCCTCGAAGGCTTGCAGCGGGTCCATGTCACGCCAGACGGCAAAATCGTAAACACGCCGTAGCACTTGGACGTGTGCACCGCCCTTCACGTCGAGGGAGCCCTATCTGCCGTTCGGGCTGCGTGGACCTCGCGTTCCATCCGCGCAGATCGGGCACACAGAACGACCGTCCGCCTCGATCCGCGAAGTCCAAGTTGCACGAACGAGACTCGGAATCACAGCGTCAATCCAAGTTTCGGCACTGCGGCACTGCGCGCCCTGCCAGCGAGGGGTGGGGTACGTTCGCGGTTGTAGCCAACCTGAAGATCATCACTGCGGAAGAACTCGACCGCATGACGCCGAACGAATGCGCGGCGGCCTTCGACGAGCGCGAAGCCCACGGCGCGCGGCCATCGCTTCTGGGTCACGCTGATCCTGGGCTACCTGGCCGAGGGCTCGGCCATCGAGGAGATCGTCACGGAGTTCCCGGACCTCGAGCCCGACGACATCTGGGCCGCCACCCCACCACCGATGCCGTAGCAACGGCGGTTGAGACTCCATTGCCAGGCGCCTGACTAGACCCTCGAGCCC
>JAYUDQ010000542.1:0-1554 GCA_043739745.1 Acidimicrobiia bacterium
GAGTACGACAAGTCCGCAGAGGAGCGCAGCGATGAGTGCCGCGCTGCGTTCGGTGATCTCGCTATGCCACCGCGCCCGCACGATCGCGTAGGGGCCGACCACGCCACAGGCGGTGAGGACACCCGCCGGCACGGCCCGGCGTAGCGCCACGGCAACGAGCCGGTGATGGGGTGCAGCAGTCGTAGGAAGGAGCGAGAGCAGGAACCCGGGTAGACCAATCGTCAGTGTACTTATCAGTGTGAGCTGTCGTGGCAGGAGCGGGTAGGGAAGCCGTGCGAGCGTCACGACGATCGCGAGCACGATCGCGTACACGGTCTTGGTGAGGAAGAGCGACGCGACCCGCTCCATGTTGGCCAGTACCCGGCGGCCCTCGCCGACCAGCGCCGGCAATGGCGCGAACGAGTCGCCCGACAGCACTACCCGGGCGACCGAACGGGCCGCGCCGCTCCCGGACCGCATGGCCACACCGATGTCGGCCTGCTTCAGCGCAGGCACGTCGTTGACCCCGTCGCCGGTCATGGCGACCGCATGACCGACGTCCTGTAGGGCCTTGACAATGGCGAGCTTCTGAGCCGGCGCAACCCTGCCGATCACCCTGTGCTCCTCCACGAACGCCACGATCGCGGCCGGATCATCGGGGAGGTCCTTGCCGCTCGCCGGGCGGTCGGAGCCCGGGACGCCAACGGTTGTCGCAACCGATGCGACGGTGCGCGGATCGTCGCCGGAGAGGATCAACGTCATCACGCCGGCATCCGTGAAGAACCGGATCATCTCCGACGCTTCTGGCCGGATCTTCTCCCGCAGCGACACCACGCACAACGGTGTGCACGGCGGTGCCTCGCCGTCGGTGCCGGCCACGAGCGTCGTTCTCACCTCGCCGAGGATCAGTGCGCGGCGTCCTGCATCTGCCTCGGCGCGGACCATTGCGTCGATGTCCTCGCCAGTCGCGGAAGCGCCGGTGTTGTGCAGCGCCGAGGGCGCGCCGAGCACGAAGGCGCCATGCCCCTCGAAGGAGGCGCCACTCCACCGGCGTGACGAGGTGAACGCCACCTGTGCAGTCACGTTCCAGCCGGGAGAGCTGAACTCGGCCGAGATCGCACGCGAGCTCCCGTTCGGGCTGGGCTCGGCTGCGGCGAGCGCTCCGAGGATGTGCTCGACGTCTGCGCCGGACTCGGCCACCGCCTTCAGGCGTGTGATTGAGGCGACTCGCATCGACGATTCGGTGAGCGTGCCCGTCTTGTCGAGGCAGACGACGTCCACACGGGCCAGGCCTTCGAGAGCCGCGAGCTCCCGGACGAGCGCGCCGCGCTTTGCCATACGGATGACCCCGGCCGCGAATGCGACGCTCGTCAGCAGGACGAGTCCTTCGGGGATCATTCCGACGAGAGCGGCGACCGTTCCAGCCAGCGCGTCACGAGTGGTCGGCTCAACACGGAATTGGCCGAACACGGTGACCGCTCCCACCGGGACCAGCAGCCAGCTCAGCACCCGCAGGATCCGATCGACCCCGGACCGGATCTCGGACTTCGCGAGCGTGAAGCGTTGCGCATCGGC
>JAYUDQ010000543.1:0-1553 GCA_043739745.1 Acidimicrobiia bacterium
GTGTCGCCGGCCCGAAACAACAGGCCCGGTGGGCTCGCCCATCCGACTACGGCTCCCGTCTGCCCGCTCTGCCCGGGCGGCCCCGAACTTCCGTGGCCATACGACGTTGCGGTGTTCGACAACCGCTTCCCGTCGCTGTCGGCGGATGCCCCGTGCGTCAACGGTGCGTTGCAGGCATCGTCGATCGGGCGGTGCCAGGTCGTGGTCTACACGCCGGAGCATCACGGCTCGCTGGCTTCCCTGTCGCCCCAGCAGATCGTCCGGGTGATGACGGTCTGGCGCGACCGCAGCGCGGCACTCTGGTCCGAAGGGCATCGTTGCGTGATGGCGGCCGGCTGGCCCTGCGAGGTCCACATCCGTGCCATCCGGCACGGCCTCGGGCGCCTGAGCGAGCCGACGGATGTGGAGGTCCGCGATCTCGCGGTCGCCGTGCGTTCGACCGTCACCCGGCTCGACGGTCTGTTCGGGTTCGAGATGCCGTTGATGCTTGCGGTGCAGGAGGCGCCGGCAGTGGAGCCCGGCGACCCTCCCGGGGGTGAGCCGGACTGGCATCTGCACGCTTCCCGAGGAGAGCGCGTCGCAACTGCGTGCGATCGAGGTGGACCTGGGGACCTGGGGCGCGGTGCGCGTCCCTCGTATTTCGGTTGGTTGATCTTCGGTCAGATTGTGAGGTCGGTTCGCGATGGTCAGTGGACGACTCGGTGCGCAACCGGTGGAAAACCGAGAGCCGACTGGGGACGACATCCGTCTCTCCTGTGTATGAACAGGAACTTCTGGGGACAAGCCTGTGCATTCAGAAATACCGCTTGACCTGGGGTTTTGCGAACCAGATACTGTTTTCATCGCCGCTGCAACGCAACGGAGCGAAGGTCCGCAAGGGCAGTCGCGATGGAGCGGAGCGCAGCGACGGAAGCGAATCCCGTCGGCACGGAGACCGCAAGGTCGAAGCGCCGGAATTCGGACCTGCGCGGGCTTGCCCGAACCGGACCGGAGAACGGCATTCGCCCGCCAGAGCCTTCTCTGACGGGCGAATGAAAAGTGAACGACCCAGAGGCTAACGCCGACAAGATCGCTCATCGTGGATCCTTCCGAGTGGAGTGCCCCGAGCAGGGACGCCGGCAACGGTGGACCGGCGAGGGGCACTCTGCGCGTCCACCCCGTGTTCCCGATGTCCGCGTCGCGTTCGCGGATGGCGAGTAACCTCTCGCCCGCGCTATGGCTACCAAGACGACCCCAAAGGCTGCACCCGCTCGGAAGGCCGCTGCGAAGCCGGCCGCTCTTGACCCCAAGAACCGGACCGTGCAGTACACGTTCTCCTTCGACCACAAGCACAAGGTCGCACCGATGAAGTTGAAGGACCTCCTCGGTGGCAAGGGAGCGAACCTGGCGGAGATGACGTCGGTGCTCAAGCTGCCCGTCCCGCCCGGCTTCACCATCTCGACCGATGCGTGCCGGCTCTACATGGAGGGCGGCTGGCCGGCCGGCCTCGACGCCCAGATCGCCCAGCAGATCGCAAAGGTCGAGGGCCAGATGGGCCGCAAGCTCGGCGATGC
>JAYUDQ010000544.1:0-4389 GCA_043739745.1 Acidimicrobiia bacterium
CGATCGGGCGCCAGCAGGGTGGAGCGGATGCGCTGCTTCTTGCCCAACTCGACCATCGCCTCCGGATGACTGATCTGGAGACGCACGGCCTGCGCGAGCATCCCGCCGAACGCAAGGGTCCATGCCCCCATCAGGAAGGTGAGACGTCGGCCCGGACCGCGGCGGCGCTTGGGACGAACCGGCGACGGGCGATTCCCGCGCGTCGAGCCCTTGACGTTGCCGCGTGTCGGTACGGACCGGCGAGGTCCGGGTTTGGCCGTCGCCGAGCGCCGCGCAACGGTCGTTCTGGGAACGGCCAGTGCGGCGACACCGGCCCGGGCGAGCGGCGGACGGGCGCTCACCGGCCGGCCCGGGGGGCGGCGGCGGACGCAGCACTACCCGGCGCGAGGGCCGAAGAAGTACCGACCGCCGTGCCGGAGGCAGGCATGAACGTCACCTCGTCGGGTGACCTCATGCCGAGGTTGACGGCGACGGCCACGACCCGCTCTGGGGATTCAAGCTCGGCAACTTCGACGCGCAGGTGCTGGTTCACCCGCTCCGCCCTTTCCACCTGTGTCCGACCGGTGTCGAGGACCAGTTGGTCCTGGGCCAGCGTGGCGTGCATAGCTACGGCAGCGAACCCGATGACGACCGTCATGACCGTAAGCACACAGACGACCAGCATCCCGAAAAGCCGACGCCGACTCCGAGGCGCCCGGGCCACGACGCGCAGGCGGCTGGGCGCGCGATTCCCGGCCTCCTCCGCAGTCCGCAGCCTCGAATCCTCGATGGCGCGCCGGCGGGGAGACGGGGCGAGCGCAGCGCCACCGACACTTGACAACGCCTCACTGTTTCGCAGCTCGAGCGCGGCCGACCCGGCCCTGCGCGTCGAACCCGTCGAGGCGCGCGGGGCACCCGTGCCCCCGGCCGACGTCGTTCTCGGAGTTGGCCCGGTCCTCGAGGTCGGCACAGTCCTGGAAGTCGGCGCAATCCTCGAGGTCGGCACAGGCTTGGAGGTCGGCACAGGCCTGGTTGTCGCCCGCCCAGTTCCCTGACTCGGCGCAGGCGCTGACCTCGCAGTCGGCCGAGTCCGGACGCCGGTCTGATTGCGGCCGTGCGCGGTCCGGTCCCGCGCCTCAGACCGTTCGGTGTGCTCCCCTGCCCGATCACGATCGCTCGGTAGCTCGGGTCGCGGTCGCGTCTTCGACGCGAACGCGAGCGCCTTGGCGTTCGCGCGCTGATCACGTCGGGACGGGGCCGGGAGGGGTCGGGAGGGCGTCGACATCAGGGGCGCACCTTTCGCATTCTGGAGTTCTCCGGTCCGGTCTGACCGACCGCACGCTGTCGGGCCAAGCCGACCGTTCCCGCATCATCTGCGGGAACGGTCCGCTCGAAGACCCGGGCGACCGCACTGGCCGCTCGGGGATTGACGGCCACCTCGGCCGCCTGGGGTCGGGTGACCCCGCGTCGTACCGACCGGCCTCGGGGAAGTGCTCCGCAGACGCAGGGCAGACCGGGGGGGCACGAACATCCGTCCGTCTCCGCGAAGCGAAAACGGTCTTTCACGATCCGGTCTTCGCCGGAGTGGTACGACAGAACGATGCAGCGGCCACCGGGCCCGAGTGCATCAACGGCCGCATCAAGGGCCCGTTCGAGCACCCGCAGCTCATCGTTCACCTCGATGCGCAGCGCCTGGAACGTGCGCTTGGCCGGGTGGCCACCAGTCCGACGTGTCGCCGCAGGGATGGCGGTCACGACCAGTTCGGCGAGCGCGACGGTCGACGTGACCGGGCGGGCGGCCACGATGGCCTTCGCGATCCGTCCGGCGAAGCGCTCGTCGCCGTACAGGCGAAGTACGCCCGCCAGTTCGCGCTCGTCGTAGGTGTTCACGACGTCGGCCGCGGTGATCCCGGTCGAGGTGTCCATCCGCATGTCGAGCACTGCATCGACGCGGTAGGAGAAGCCCCGCTCGGCGATGTCGAACTGTGCCGAGCTCACGCCGAGATCGAACAGGACGGCACTCAACGATAGGGCGTCGTCGGGTTTCACGGCGCGCAGTACGGCGCCCAATTCGTCATAGCGGGCATGGACGACGGCGGCCCTGGGGCCGAACGGATCGAGCCGCTCGGTGGCGACCGCAACCGCGAGCGGGTCACGGTCGAACCCGAGCAGCCGGAGGTGCGGATACGTCTCGAGGATGCGTCGGGCATGTCCGGCTCCGCCGACGGTGGCATCGACGACCAGACCCGGTGGCACGGGAGCCAGCCATTCGATGACCTCGTCGGCCATCACCGGCACGTGGGCGAATGCGGTGCCGCTCATCGCTCCTCCCGAGCCAGTGCTTCGGCCGCAGCGTCGGCCCGCGCCTCGACCGCGAGGTAGGCGACGTGCGTGGCCCGGTCCCATATCTCCATGCGCGACGACGCACCGGCGATCGTGACCTCGCGACCCAGCCCGGCCTTCAGCCGAAGTGGTTCCGGAATGGCGATCCGGAACTGCGCGTCCATCCTGCAGGCACCGGCATAGGCCGTGAAGCGGCGGAACTCCCGAGCGCCTTCTCGGCTTTCCTGCTCACGCGCCTTCTTCTGCTCGAGCTTCTCGTTGAACTCGGCTTCGGGCCAGACAGCAACTTCGTTCTCGTCGCCGAGGGCGAAGAAGAGCTTTCCGTCGAGGTCGTCGCGGAAGATCGCGGGGACGACGAGTCGCCCCTTCTCATCCAGCGAATGATCTACCCGACCGAGCAATGCCATGCTGAAAGCTGTCCTGACCGATCGACTCGAGCACCACCCCGAGGGAAACGAGCAGCAGTAGCCAGATTCAGCCCCGATGCCGGAACCGCGACCCACGACGGCCTTTGGCTCCCTTTCCCTCCCCAACGCCCCAAAAGCTACCACTTTCCTCCCCAGATGCAAGGGTTGGATCGCATTTCTTGTGCCCTGCTTCGCTCTGCCAACATCGACGCCATGGCCGACGAACCCGGAACACCCGCACCGCCGCCGACCGTTGTTGTGCGCCCAGACCCCACCGCTCTCGCCGCGGCGGCCGCGTCATGGCTGGCTGCGGCGCTTCGAACGGCTATCGGCCGTCGGGGGACGGCCACGCTCGCCGTCAGCGGGGGATCGACGCCGGGACTCCTGTTCGCAGCGCTGGCACTGGAGGACGTCGCGTGGGCGTCCGTGCATGTCCTGCAGGTCGACGAGCGGATCGCGCCCGACGGCGACCCGGACCGCAACCTCACGGAGCTGCAGACCACCCTTCTCGACCGGGTTCCCCTCCCCATCACCAACTTCCATGCCATGCCCGTCAGCGGTCTGCTCGGGGGCACTCCCACCTCCGCCTCCACCTCCACCTCCACCTCCACCAAGGCCGCAGCCGCCGACTACTCGGCGATCATCGACCGGCTCTGCGGCGGCGTGATCGACATCGTCCATCTCGGGCTCGGCGACGACGGCCACACCGCGTCGCTCGTGCCGGGCGACCCGGTCCTCGACGCGACGGACCGCGACGTCGCCGTCACCGGCGAGTACAAGGGCCGCAGGCGGATGACGCTCACCTATCCCGTGTTGGATCGGGCCGGTGCGATCCTCTGGCTCGTCGCCGGTCCCTCGAAGGCATCCGTGGTGCCCAGGCTTGTCAGCCATGACGCACAGATCCCCGCCGGACGGGTCCGAAACGAGAACGCCATCGTGTTCGCCGACGCTGCCGCCGCGGCACAGCTTGCGGACTGAAAGGCACCGCCATGATCCGCGGCTGCTACCCCGGTTCGTTCAATCCGATGACCGTGGCGCACCTCGCCATCGCCGACGCGGCCCGTCGCCACTGCGAGCTCGACCGACTCGACCTCGTGCTGTCGGAGGTCACCCTGGGCAAGGAGGACGCCGGCGCGCCGAGTGCGAGCGAGCGAGCCGATGCACTGGCCGGGCTGCTGGTGCAGCGACCATGGCTCCGGGTCGTCGTCACCGAACAGCGCCTTCTCGTCGACATCGCCGACGGCTATGACTGGCTCGTCCTCGGCGCGGACAAATGGACACAAGTCGCCGACCCACGCTGGTACGGCCAGTCGGCCGAAGCCCGAGATGATGCCGTGGGCCGGCTGCCACGGCTCGCAGTCGCCGCCCGTCCCGGGCACCTCGTCCCGGCCCACGCGCTGCTGCTCGACCTCGGCGACGATGCGGACTCGTACGCGCACGTATCGTCGACCGCGACCCGGGAAGGCCGCCATGAGTGGCGGGCGCCCGGGGCGCTCTGAGCCCGGCTCCCAACTGGCGGAAAACGGCTATGCGCCTGTCACCAGATAGCGGCCGGCACGGCGCATCTGGTGTCGGAACATTGCGTCGTAGTCATGCACGACGTTGTGCAGGTGGCCGAACAGCTCGAAGCTGACGGTCCCGAACAACTGCGCCCACACGG
>JAYUDQ010000545.1:0-1551 GCA_043739745.1 Acidimicrobiia bacterium
ATTCGAGTTGCACCAGCGACAACGCAGCGCTCCAGAATGACGCGAGCACCCGTGTGTCGCCGTCGATGGTTACGAGATCGAAACGCGTTGCGGCCATGCCTTCATTCTGCCCGATCGCAATCCGGACGGCTGCGGCCACAACAAACGAGCTGCAGGTCCGATGAGCTCTCAGGCTGCGACTCGACCAATGGGCTCACCGGGAGTCGGGGCTGTGACTCACCGTGAGTCTCAGTCGGAGGCACGGTGTCGACCGACCGCCCGGTCAGACTCGCGAGAGGCGCGAAGTCGAGCCAGCGACCGTAACGCTCAGCGACGTATGCGTGCGGCGCCGAGACGCAGACGGGACCACATCGGGTTCGCCAACTTCGGCGCTCCCACGGGAGCGCCCGTGAGCGCGATCACCGCGGAACGCAACTCGTTGGTGGCCACGACTTGTTCGGCGGCCGGCAGGTGGACTTCGTGCGCCGTGGTGGCCGTCGCGGTCGTAGCAGGGGAAGCGGGCCGCCGACAACGACAGCCGCAACTGCTGTCCGGGCGCCGGTTCAGTGCTCGTCTGTCGGTCTTGCCGGCGTTGGCTGTACGGAAGCCAACGCCAAGAGGATGCGTGAGGCTGCCTCGGCGGCGATGGCGGCGTGTGGTGTTGGGGTAAGGCCGGCCGGCAAGGGTCAGTCCTCGACCGTGCGGGCCGACGGGAACCACCGCACGCAGCACCGGCATCGGCACCGGCATCAGCATCGGCATCGGCAGGAAGTCACGACCCTCACCGAAATCGGTGTAGGGGTACAGCCAGGCGTCAGCCAAGCCCGTACGCGACCGGCTGATGCGGCTGGAGAGCCCTCATGATCTCGACATCGACGATGCCGTCACGCTCGAGATCCGCGAGGAGCCCCTCCATCGTCTCGGCATCCGCTATGACTTCACCCTCCGCTGTAACAGCCACCCATCGGCCCGCTCACTGATCGAGGTTCAACAGCCGAATCACACTCTCAGCGTACATCGCAGCGCCCACGCCACCGCGCCCACGCACCAGCCATGCGGACGGTGCTGCGCTGACCCCGCTTTTGTGGCGACGTAATCTTGTCGACCTCCGGCTCGTGAGCGCCAAGGCGCGAAACGGCCGGGCCGTCGTAGGTGAAGGTATCCAGCGCTGGCGGCTGTCGTAGATGAAAGTGACAGGAGCAAGGTGAGGGTGATGGGCACCCAGAGCCATGACCTCAGAAGCAGCGCCAACTCGCCCGTTGCGTTGCCCCGGTCCGCTATTCGGTCGACGCGCGGGATCGGTGTCGACGAGTTCGCTGGCGGCACCGTCAACCCCAGTTGCGGCAAGCGTGATCGCGATGACGTGCTTGCACATCTCACCGTCCACACCGACCGCTTTGGTGCACGACCACGAGGCACCTCCACCCGGTGATTCGAGCGTCCCCACGCGCACACGCGAGTGGGCCCGCCCACACCTCGAGCGAGCACTATGGCCGTGTGCCTGCAGTTCTCGTCCCATGCGGTACGGTCACTGACGCGTGTTCGTTTCCGACCTTCAGCACTTCCTCGACA
>JAYUDQ010000546.1:0-1550 GCA_043739745.1 Acidimicrobiia bacterium
CGTTGTCCCAGTTGAAGTCGGGCTGCCAGGTTGTGAACGTGTGCAGGTACCACTGGCCATCGCAGACTCGCGTCCACGCCGGACCGCCGAACGCCGCCATCCAGTTGTTCGGGGGCAGTTCGCCGTTCTCGCCGCGGCCGTCGCGGAAGTAGAACCTCGCACGTTCGGCACTTCCCGGCCCAGTGGACAAGGCATCGCGGAACCATTGGTGCTCGTCGCTGCAGTGGTTCGGAACGATGTCGCCCAGCACGCGTAGGCCGTGCCGGTGGCACTCGGCGACGAGCCGATCGAAGTCGTCCAGTGTGCCGTACGCCGGTTCGACGCCGAAGTAGTCGGCGACGTCGTAACCGTGGTCGCGTTGCGGCGACGGGTAGAACGGCGTCAGCCAGATCGCGTCGACTCCGAGCGCGGCAACGTAGCCCAGACGACCGGTGATCCCGGCGAGATCACCGATGCCATCCGTGTTGGCGTCGGCGAACGATCGCACGTACATCTGGTAGACGACTGCGTCGCGCCACCACAACGGATCCTCGGTCAGGGTCATGGTTCCGAGCCCGCTTGTGCGGCAACTTCGACAAGCGCGGGCACGCGCGGGCACGCTACTCCAGCGGCTGCACCGCCACCACATCGGGCGCGTCGGTCGTCGAATCGTCCACGTTCTCGTCGCCGATCGCGATCACCGGGATCTCCTCCGTCGGCGGGTTGAGCAGGGTGACTTGCTCGTTGCGCGCGTGCTGGAGCACAGACGCCACATAGGAGACGACCGCTTGCGTCAGACCGACGTCGATCCCAGCGGCCTCGGAAAGGAACCATCGGTGTTCCAACACCTGGTGATACAGCTCTGCCGGTTCCAGCTTGCCCGCCAACTCCGGCGGGATCGCGTCGATGGTCGGCTCGAACCGATCCTCCATCCACCGCGCCGCGACCACCGGCTCGCGCAGCCGTTTGCCGGTACGGCTCTCCAACGTGGTGCCATAGCGGCGGATATCGTGCAGCAGCCGTCTCGCTTGGTTCTCCCCCGCATGGATGCCGGTCATCGACCGCAGCCGCTGGGCGTGGAACCCGTGCTCCACCACACGGGGCACGAGCCGGAGGTTGCGGCCCTCCGCCGTGCTGACCAGTTCGAGTTCCGAGGCGTCGAAGCCGAGGTCGTGCAGCCGGCGCAACCGCTGGTCCACCCGGAAGGTCTCGTCGGCGCTGAACTCTTCCACCACTGTCAACTCGGCCCACAGCCGCTCGTAGCTGTTGGCGATTGCCAGCGCGGTGTCGATCGGATCGATGCCCCCGGCCAGCATGCCACCCACCTGGAGGTCGGTCAGATCGCCGGCGATGTTTTCGGTCGCGATCTGCAGATCCAACGCGCGCTGACCAGTGCTCAGCACGGGATGCCATTCTGCGGTCTCGACATCGATGATGTAGGCCGACAGCGCGTCGGCATCGCGCCGAAAGAGTGTGTTCGACAACGAGCAGTCACCCCAGTAGAACCCGGCGAGGTGCAACCGGACCAGCAGCCCCGCCAACGCGTCGAGCAGCCGCTCGCCGAGATAAGG
>JAYUDQ010000547.1:0-25769 GCA_043739745.1 Acidimicrobiia bacterium
TGATCGACCGTGCGGTCCTTGCGCTGGATGTCCGGCGTGCGCTGCAGGATGCGAGCGACGGCGCGGTTGCCGATCGACCCCTGCAGGGCGAACACCACGCCGGCGCGTCCCGCCATCGACCGGTGGGCAGGTCCCGCCCCGGCATGGTCGGCCTCGACCCGCTCGACCCGCTCGACCCGCTCGATCCGCTCGACCCGATGGGCGACGGGCGCCGGCTCGTGCGCAGTCGTGCTCACGACGAGTGGCTTCTGCTGGGCGTCTTCGGCCTCGCCCGCCGCATGCCGCTGCGCGACCGCGTCGGCCACGCCGTCCGCCCCGCGCTCCTCGGCGGTGTCCGCCGCGCCGACCGACATGCCTCCCCCGTCGCCGCTCATGCTGCGCTGCTGCACGACGTGGGCGAGCAGGCGCTGGGTGGACGAGCTTCCCGGCGCCAACTGGTCGGAGCGCACGAACACGTCGTTGCCCGTCGTGAACGCCTTCGCAGTGATGGCGTGGTTGAGCTGGTCGGACTCCTCCCCCACGTGCACCTTCACGCCGTCGAGCGAGGCACCGAGCGCGCCTTCCATCGAGCCGCGGGTCCCGGACTCGAACGACGTGCCACCACCGCGCGGCGCGTCGATGCGGGCCGACAGCCCCGAGGACGCCGCGCCGCCGACCATGCCGACCTCGGGCGCCCGCTGCGCAAGCGATGCGGACGGGTCGCGCTCGCCCTGCATCTCCGCTTCCTCCTCCGGCGCGACTTCCCGCTGCGCAAGGGAGGGGTCATGCTTGGCCTGCATCTCCTCCTCCTCGGACGCCTCCTCCCGTTGCAGCATCCGCACGACGGCGCGGTTGCCGAGGCTCGACTGCAGCGCGGTTGGCGTCGCACTCCCGGGCTCGGCTGGACGGACCGCTCGCGCACGGTCGCCGGTGAGGTACTCGTCGTCGGGCATGTCGGGCTCCTATCGCTTCATGGTGGGTCTTGTGTCGCTGTTCAGGTCATCACGGCGTCGTGCCAGGGGCCGAACTCCTGCGCCGTGCACAGGCGGCCGAGCTTGCGGGACTCGAGCGAGGTGGACCGCACGAGGTCGAGCATGGCGGACGCCGCGGCCGTCGGCCGACGCGGGAACGCAGTGGCCACCGCGATGTTGCGGATGTTGCTGCCGGACAACCGGAAGCGCTCGGCCAGGAAGTGGACGTCGACGTCCACCTCGGTGGGAAGCGCAGTGCCGTTCGAGGTTCTTCACCGTCTCGCCGATGTACTTGTCGACCGACGGACGCGAGGTTGACCAGGTCCAGGTCCAGGTCGAGGCCGAGCGCGCCGGCCAGAGCCTCGGCCGCCATCGTCTTGCCGACGCCGCTCGACCCGACGAACAGCGCCACCTGCCGAGCCAGCGATGCCGTCCTGCAGGTAGAGCGGGGTGACCCCGGCGCGGATCGCCGTCGCCAGCCACGACGCGTCATCGCTGTCGACGTGGACCGACGCCACCTGCAGCCGTGCCAGCTCGTGCTCCATCGAGTCGTCCCTGAGGGGGTCGGCGATGACGCGGTCGGGGACGCGCAGCGAACGCGTCAACCCGAGCGACCCGACTCGTCGAGGCGGAGCAGCGAGGTGCGAACCAGCGGTGACCGCTCGCCCAGCCGGCTCCGGGCGTACGCGTTGCCGAACCCGCAACCGGTGAGCTCGAACTCGAGCGCGAGCCCGACGCCGGCGCGGCGGCGCTTGATGTCGTTGCGGAGATAGCCATAGAGCTTCTCGAAGCGCGGCTCGATGTCCGGTGCCGCGGCGATCACCAGGACGTCGAGGTCGAAGACGTGTCGAGCGGCGGCCAGTGCGACAGCACGACGCGGTCGCAGTCCTCGGTGGCCAGCGCGTCCGCCTCCTCGTCGCAGACAGCCCGCGGCACGGGTCGTCCGGGTCGACGGCGACCGTGCGCCGGTCCTCGACGAGGGCGCGGACGTGCGCGGACCGGGTGCGGATGCGATCGAGGAGCTCCCCGTCGCAGATCTCGGTGTGCTCCGGCACGCCCCCATTGTGGGTCGAGCGACGGGGCGGCGGCGGGGCGGCGGGCCGACCGATGGGGCAGACGATCCTTGCCCGATCGGGCACCGGGTCGGCTCTTGCGCCGGAGAGGTCGGGCCGCCATCGTCACACCATCGAGACGTCGCCGGCTCCGGACGTTCGCGACGAGGCCGTCGCGCCCCACGAGCCTGCGCATCCAAATGGGCGTCTCACCGCGCGCATCGCGCAGATCGAGAAGTCGAGGAACGTGACGATCGATGTGCTCGACGCGTACGTAAGCGCGCTTGGTGGTCAGCTCGAAGTCAACGTTCTTCGCGCCGGTCGCCGCACGAAGATCGTCGGCGCTCCGCCGAACGCAGCGCGCATTCCGCAGAGGTTTAACGCGCTAAACGTACGGAACCGGAGGGCGGCGGACTCTGCGGAGTCAGCGGAGAAGCGGCCGGACTCAATCGAGGTCAAGGGAGCGTGGAATCGCGAAGTCCCCACGGCTATCGACGATCAGCTGGCCGGACGATACATGGGCGACCTGCATACCAATGTGGGCATCTACGTCGTCGTTTGGCCCGGCGATTCACACTGGTCGGAGACTGACGGGCGGAGGTCCCAGGTCCCGGATCGCCGCCAGACCGTGGAGCAGCTGCGTATGCAGGCGGCGTCCTATGCGGAAAGCGGTCGCACAATCGAGGTCGTTCACATCGACATCCCATACGAACGGGCAGATCTCGATCACAAGCCGGACCCAAAAGCCTACGGAGATGGTTGAGAGAATCCACCTGATGGTAGAGCGGGTTCGCCTAAGCGACGCCGAAATAGCTTGTGAAACGCGTGGACTAGCGAGGCCATCTCGTGGATGAACGCGCGCACACACACACCAAGAATAATGCTACCCTTATCAGGTGTCCGCTGCGTCGTGGTCGGTCGAGTTCCATCCTGCGTGTGAGGCGTGGGCGGACTCGCTCGTCCAGGCTGACGCTGAGGCATTGCTCGCCGCGATCCGTGTACTGCGATGAAACGACCACACCCGAAACGAAGGAGGACACGATGAGCGTCAAGGGCTGGGAAGCCAAGGTTCTACGAACCGAGGGTGCGGCGAAGCGCGTCGCAGAGATCGAAGACGAGCTCCGCCTCGCGGCAGGTCTCACCGCGTTGCGCGAACGCGCCGGTATGACCCAGCGCGAGCTCGCCGAGACGATGGGCGTGTCGCAACCACGGATCGCGCAGATCGAGAAGTCGAAGAACGTGACGATCGATGTGCTCGACGCGTATGTAAGCGCGCTTGGTGGTCAGCTCGAGGTCAACGTCCTCCGAGCGGGTCGACGGACGAAGATCCTCGGCGCTCCGCCAAAAGCCCCGAGCGGTCCGCAGAGGTTCAACGCGTTAAACGTACGGAACCGGAGTGGGGCGGACGCTGCGGAGTCAGCGGAGAAGCGGCCGGAGTCCAAGCAGGTCAGCGGAATGAAACCACCCAGGAAGACACGAACCACAGCCTTGCCAAGGTGAGGGTCGCGGGTTCGAATCCCGTCTTCCGCTCCATACATAACTGCAGGTCAGGCACCCTTTTGAGGGTGCCTGATTGCTTCCTGAGCGATGGTCGTGCCCATGGTTTGCCCATGCCGTACCCGTGGGCTGGTCTCAAGTGCTGGTTGGCTGGGTCGATGCGGTTTGTATGACTAGATCAAAGCGACCGTTTACGCCTTCTGGGTCGATGCGTCAGCGGACACCGGGTTCTTGGGAACTTCGTGCGTATTCGGGTGTTGACGCCTTTACTGGGAGGGTTACGTATCGAACGCGGACTGTGCGGGGAACGAAAGCCGAGGCTTCGAAATCGTTACGGGAGCTTGTTGCTGTCGCTCAATGTGGGCCAGCGTTTGGGGCTCGGGCATCGTTTGGGGCGCTTCTGGAAGCGTGGCTTGGGGCAAAGACGGCGACGTGGTCCGTGAGTACGTTGCGCGAGACGAAATCGATTGTGTCGCACCATCTTGTGCCTCGGCTCGGGTCAGTCCCAGTGGGTGCGGTGACGACGGAGCAGATCGATCAGGTTTTGACCGTCCTTCGACGAACACTGTCGGTGGGAACTGTCAGTCGAATTCGCATGGTGATTCATGCGGCCTTGGCTCAGGCGGTTCGTTGGGATTGGATTTGGTCGAACCCAGCGACACATGCGGCCCGGTTTGAGGTCGGTCCGAAAGCCCATGATGTGCCGCCCGTCGAAGTGATTCAAAAGGTGCTCGGTTCGTTGCGAGCGAGCGATCCGGTCATGATGTTGTTTGTTCGGTTGGCGGCAACAACTGGTGCTCGTCGTGGTGAGATCTTGGCGTTGTCGTGGGCCGATATTGATTTTGCTAGTCGGCGGGTTCGGCTTGTTCATGGGATTGTTGAAGGTGCTGGCGGTCCGGTTCGACAGGAGAGCAAAACGAAGAACGCAAACTGTATTGATCTCGACGACGACACCGTGACGTTGCTGCATGAACACCACGGCCGGTGTCGCATCGCAGCAGATGAGCGTCGACTGGTTGTCGATCGGTTACCGCTTTTCGGGAAGCCGAGCGACATGACTCGTCCCTGGGTGCCGAACTGGGTAACGAAGAAGTTTGCGGTCGCGCTCGACTATGCGGGCGTCGCTCATTTCCGATTACACGATCTCCGGCATTTCTCCAAAGGTTCGTCTCGTAGTCGATGGGTTTGCCAAGTGCTGACGTTCCGCCACGGCTGAGCAACATGACCCACGTTCCGAGCATGAGGTCGGCGATGACTTTGCCAACGCCGACGGTTCCCTTCGCGATTTTGCGTTGATGGTCTCTGACAGCGCTCGTGAGGACGTCGGTGGTGATGTCGTCGAGGACGAGGGCGGGACTTGCCCACCAGTCGGACCGCCCGAAGTGAGTCGACAACTGATCATGAATCGTGTTGCGTAATGCGATCTCGGTGTCGGATGTGAGCGGTCCGAACGCGGCAACGAGATCGAGGTTCCATCGGTAGAGAGCCCATGCGTGATCGTCGTCGCGGGCGATCGCGCGGTAGGTCGACAGGCGCGCTGTCGAGATCGCTGTTCGAAGGAGGGATTGTACGGCACCGGCACCCATGGTAAATTTGCCCCAATTCCCCGGAGCCGCCAATGCTGAACAAGCATGCGTCCGGGGCTTTGCTTTGCAAAGAGGGTCGCGCGATGAACCCCGGGGTTTGGGAACGGTCGCGAATCTCGACCGCCCGCGGAGCTAGCTTTTGCTGGGCGGTAGAAGTGTCGCGAGTGCCGGCGGGTGCAATACAGATGCGTCGAGAACGACGCGTTGACGCTTCAACGGTAGGGGATGCCGATTGCTACGTCGCCGTGAGCGATTGCTGCGACAGCATCAAGACGTTGTTGTCGTTGACGTGCGTAGGCCAGCACGTCTGAGGTTCGCAGACGCCGATGAGTGCCTGCGTAGTGTCCGGGTAGTACGCCATCATCAATGAGTCGGACAACAAAGGTTCGCGACAGACCGAGTAGCTCTCCGGCCTGGGCAGTGGTGAGTTCGTGATCGTCGGCGAGCACGTGGACAGAGCTACCGGTGGCCAGCTTCGCGAGGAGTTGTTCGACAGCGCGTTGTGCTGCCGCTGGGAGTTCGATTTCTCCGCTTGGTGTGCGCACGGCAACTGCCCGTACGTCGGCGGGTAGGGCGAGACGAGCGGCGAGTTTTTTCCGGTCGCGCGCTGTCAACGCGAATACTGCGGTTCCATTCATGCGTCGATTCTCAACGATAAACGCCACAAGCGCAACCAAGTTTGTGAGGACGTCAACCAAGGACGTGTTCTCCGGGGTCCTGGAGGTGCGACGAGCGGAACGGTCCCTACTTCGTACGACGGTACGTAGTCGATTAGTAAGCGCGCGTACGTAGACCACTCTACGAGCTGCCTGGACTGGGGCGCATTTGGTGGACAAAACGTGGACGCAGACGTACGGAACCGCAGGTCATGGACTGTATGGACACCTAGCATCACCTTTTGCCAAGGTGAGGGTCGCGGGTTCGAATCCCGTCTTCCGCTCCATACATAACTGCAGGTCAGACACCCTTTTGAGGTTGCCTGATTGCTTCCTGGACACCCGCGCTCCACCATTTCGCTCGACCATCCAGTCGCGAAACGGCTCAGAGGCCTTGAACGCTCGCTCCGATTGGTGAAATCGCCTGTGGCGTTCGTCACACTTTTCGGTCTGGCAAACCCGCTACTCCTCGAAGGAAGGAGCCGCGATGCCGGCATCAGGAACGAAGCAGAACGAGGGTGCAAGGCTCCGAGCGAAGGGGTCGGGTGGGATCATCGATCTTGGCGCGGGCAAATGGAAGATCGACATCGAGTCGTTCGCTGATCGCATAGACGTGGCGGCGGACCTCGGTCCTATCGATGCGTCTCCCGACCGGGAACAGCTCGCCGAGAAGCCCGCCTGTTGCGTCAGAGGACATGTGAGCAGCCAGTTTCGCTTCTACCAGGCCGAGCTCCGGTGTGGAACGCTCAGGCAGCAGTGCGGCGAGCGGCGTGAACGATCGACGCGTTCCTCCCGCACATGGACAAGTCCACCAGCGGGGCGAGACCACGCTGAGCCGCCCGTACAGGCTTCCGGCGACCACACGCGCGGTCAACGGACTGACACCCCGAACCACCACACGAAGACGCAGCACACGACCACTATCCCTGACCCGTCAACCTCCCCCGATTTGTCACGGTCTCCATCGAGCGGTACAACGACAACCCGTACGCACTGCGGTGGTTCGCCAAGGACCTGACCTGATGCTCAGCCCGAGCCGGGGCACGAGGTGCATGTCAGATCGAAAATTGCCGTGTGGCCGAACGCTCCACCACCTCCGCTGTACGGGATGTGTTTGGTGATCGTGCCGCTGGCCTTGTTCCCGGCGCGCGTCAACGTGAACGGCGCCGCGGTCGGCTCGAACTCGAACCGGTAGTCGCTGATGGTGAGCTGCGTGTCGGTGATCAGCCCGGTGATCGGAACCACCTCCCCGGCGAGCGCGAACTGAGCGCTGCCACACGACGACAACGGTGCATTCGTCGTCGTCAACGTACCCTCGCAAACCCCGACTCCGCCCAACTGATCAACGACTACGTCGCGTGGCCCACAAAGACCAAGGTTCCGATGTTGATGTTCTCGGCTACCCCTGGTGCGATCATGCCCGAAGCGTCGGTCGCCTGGGCGAAGACGAACATTCGCAACCTCGAATCCGTACCGCTCGGTGCCGGCGCTCACTTCGTTCAAGAGGACTATCCCGTCCAGATCGGACTTGGCATCAGCAGCTGGCTCGGTCGGCGCTGAACCACTGCCATCAACAACGTGTCGTCTAGGAACGGAGCCCCGTGAGGAGAATTGTTTGGGATCGCGGAAATAGTCCTCCTCGAACCGGGTTTCCTCCCTGCCCGATCTGTTCGGGCCTACCCAACTCGTCGACACGAAGGAAACACACATGCGCAACAAGCTCGCTGGACTCGCACTCGTCGGAGCGATCACGCTCTCGCCGATGATCGCGAATGCCCAGACCGCTACCACGCCGACTGCGACCACCGAGATGGCCACAATGCCGAAGATGGAGTTGATGGGCACAAAGCTGGTCCCGAAGGCTTTCGGCTCTGCGACGATCGATCCATCCGGCACCGGCAAGTGGAAGATCCACGTGGAGGCACGAGGGCTGCCGCAGCCGAGCACCCTCAAAGGAAAGCCGGTCCGCAGCGTGTACCTGCTCTGGGTGATGGCCGACGCTCACATGAAGAATATGGCGGTCATCACTATGAAGGCGGGTGCCAAGCCCGGTGTCTTCGTCGCTGATGCCACGGTATCGTTGGCTGCGGTACACGGGTTGTCGATCACGGCTGATCTCAAGGCGGGTCAGAAGATGCCGACGATGCCGATGGTGACGGTGCTCGAAACCGCGATGGCGAAGTAGTCAAAAGCACATTCGTCGCTGCCTATTGGCAACGATAGAAGGCGTGCGGTGAGCACGCATCTTTCCAATTGGTAAGATGCTGTGTTCGCCGCACGGCCGCGTCCCGACCCTGTTGCTTGTGGTCGATGTTGGTGCACCTTCGCTCAGCTCGCGTCATGATGCCGCCAGAAGCCCCGGCTGCAAAGAGGCGGCCCGCCGGGCCGCCTCTCGCCCCGGGGATGGGACGTTTCAGTGCCGGTTCGGTTCGGCCGAGGAAGTTGACCGCCCAGCCAGGACGAACAAGCCGAGGCTGAGCGCGAGTACGAACGACAGTGCGGAGCGGTGCCACCGAGTACTCCGCCACCTTTCGGTCGGAACTGCAAGAGGACCTGCACGCAATAGGCCGCGAACCCTGCGCTCGAGACGAGCAGCAAGGGCCGGCGATTCGTGATTGCGGCCCCGAGCACGACGAGACCGAGCACTAGCACGGTGAACGAACCGCTCGGAGCCCGCAGGAACCCGATAGCGCCGACTCCGATCGCCAGAGCGCCAAGCGCCCGTGCCCCGACTCGCCAATCAGTGGTGTCAACACGACGACGGATTCCAGCGATCCCGAAAGAGCGACCCGACGTCGAGACCATCAACGCGACATGCACGATGAGCATCAGGTAGTACGACCACGGCCACTCACCTTTGAGGTGCAGGACTGACAGCGTGATCGGAATGGTGCCGATGAAACCGAGCAGCGCAGCGGTGCGCGTCCACAGGCCGATGATGAGCAACGCGCCGATGGTGGCTTCGGCGGCGAGGGTGAGCCAGCCGAACGCGGTCCAGTTCGGCAGGACCATGTGGCGCACCACCAGGTGAACGGATCGAATACCGGCGCATCGATCGCGTTGTGGGTGTAGCCGTACAGGCCGCCATTGTGACCCTTCCCGAAGTCGGGCGGGGTCTTCCAACCAGCGTTCTGTAGCCATACAAGTCCGGTCAGAATTCGCACGGCAGCGAGCAACGCCGGACTGAGGCGTGTACCGATCGCATCGATACGTTCGCTTACGACCCCGACTCAGTCATTGAGGGCGATGGCCATCACGCCACCGTGGGTGTCAGGGCCCGGCCGATGAGGTCACGTAACACGTCCGTGGTCGGTCCCATCACGGTCGCGGCGCGTGCGTCACGGAAGAGCCGTTCGACGGGGAGGTGCTTGGAGAACGCCGCACCGCCGCAGGCCCGCATCGCGGCGTCGGTCACCTCGATCGACATCTCGGCTGCTGCCGCTTTGACCGCGAGGAGGCTGAGCTGATCGATGGTTCCGGCGGCGTAGCCCGAGGTGACACGCTCGACGAGCGCGGTCGCCTGAAGGTGGCGGATCTTGGCTTCGGCGAGGCGGGCCCTGATGACGCCCAGATCGGCGAGCCGTTCACCGGTATGGCCGAGTGACGTGGTCGCGGCGTGGTGGCAGGCCAGTTCGAGGGCACGTCCCGACAGACCGACACGGCAGTTCGAACATGCGATCACGAACCACGGGAACGTCTGCCCCATCATCGTGGCGTATCCGCCGGACGGGCCGCCGATACGCCGGTCGGCGGCAATCTCCAACCCGGTCATCCGAACCGGTGCGCTTCCGTTGCCACACAGTCCGAGTCCGTCGAACACCCCGAGGACCTCGATACCCGGAGCGAATGCGTCAACCAGGTAGAGCTCGGTGGCAACGGGATCCTCGATCCCCGCCGCGCCCGTCGCCACGACATAGGACTGGGCCTCCGACGCGGAGGTCACCCATGTCTTGTCCGCGTCGATGATTACACCGTCGATCGTTGCTCGGGCATGCCCTGTGGCCCAGAAATGGTTACGCGAACCCTTCTCCGAGAACGCCAGCGTCGAGAGGTGCTCGCCCGCCGCCGATGGCCCGAAGCGCCGTGGCCTTCGGTCCACCATCGGCGCCAGGGTCGCTGAACAGGGTCTGTGTCGCGACCGCATGCATGGCATAGACCATCGACGTCGACCCGCACGCCGCACCGATGGCACGGATCGCCATGGCGATTTCCACGGGACCACCGCCAGGACCGCCGAACTCTGCCGGCACCCCAAGCCCGAGAAGGCCCGCTTCGCGCAGAGCCTCGAGCCCTTCCTTAGGGAACCGAGCGTCCCTGTCGACGGACTCAGCGTGACGGGCGATCTCGGCGACGACCGCCTCGGTGATGGTGGGGACAGGTGACGACATAGAGGACCTCCGTGGCCAGAAAGTGACGGAGACGGAACCCCTTTCGGCGAGCGGACCTTCCCGAATCTGCGGCGTGACCTCTCGGCCGGCTGTCGCCTGAGGAGCGCCTGAGAGCCCGGATACTCGGCGCGGTTCGGAAGTCTGACTCGCGTCGTGAGTCAGAGTTCCTTCGAGACTGCCTCATAGGGGATCGCGCCGACGTCAGCGCCGAGGACCTTGCCGCTCGCGGAGATGAGCATCCACGCCGGCTGGCCGGGGATACCGAGCTTGACCCAGGAGTTGCCGGTCTCGTCCCAGACGAGTTTGACGGTCGAGATCTTGTGTCGGACCATGAACGACCTGGCCATCTTCAGGTCGTCCTGAGTGCCGAGTCCGACGACGGTGAGCTTTGCTGCATGCTGGCGAGCGAACTGCTCGACCCCGGGGGCTTCCCCGTTACATGCCGGTCAATGCGGTGCCCAGAACCACACGAGCACCGGCCTGGTTCCGTTGACGAAGGATGCGAGCGGCACGCTCTTGCCGGTTTTCACGTCGGTTACGTTCATGACCGGCAGCGGGTTGGCGGCCTTGGCGCCAGCGGCCTTCGGCACTGGTTTCGTCGTTGCCGTCGTCGCGCTCAACGATGGAGCCGCTGCGAGAACGACCGAAGAAGCAGCCAGTGTGGTGGCTATCAGCAAGGGTCGGAGGCGATGGCGGCTTGTGCGTCGTTGGTTGGTCATGTGGCTCCTTGTTGGGGGTCGTCGGGGAGAGCGCGGTTTCGTCGCGTGGAAACCACGATGACGGTGACCATCGCCGCGATCGCGGCAGCCGCTCCGAGAATGGCGGCGGTGGGGAGGTCGCCAATGCGACTTGTCGCAGACGAAGACCAGTCGGTGACCCAGTTCACCGGTCCGGCCGGGGCGTCGCGCCCGCGAATGATGGTGGTCCATTCGTAGTAGCCGTAGTAGGCGACGTAGAGACCCGCGACGACCAACATGGTCCCGGAGGCCTTGTTCACGTAGGGAAGAACGCGTCGTAGTCCGCGTACGAACGCTTGTTGGGCGAGCGCGACGGCGAAGGACAACACGACGAGAACGAGGCCCATGCCGGCAGTGAACGCTGCGTAGACACCCATGGACGAGAGCAGCGACCGTTCGCTCGACGCCGAAACCACCGTGGTCAAGAAGCCGGCGAAACCGCACGAAAGCGACACGACCGCGTACGAGATGCCGTAGAGGTACATCGACCACAGCGAGGATCCGCTCCGGGCCTGACGGACCTTGAGAAACGACAGTTTCGGTTCGAACCCTCGGAGCATGGCGACGCCCAGCGCCGCGAGCGCGATGCCGACGACCATCGACACGTATGGCACGGCACCGTTGATCTGCGACAGCGATTTGGTCGCGACGAGACCGATGCTGCCGAAGACGGTCATGAAGCCTGCAGTGACCGTCGCCCCGGTGATAGCGGCGCGTCCGAGACGCCGAGCGAGCCCCGTCGAGGACGCGGCCGAGGAGTTGCTTCCGACGAAGTACGAGACGTAGGCGGGGAGCATCGCGAACCCGCACGGGTTGAACGCGGTGATCACTCCCGTCGTCAAGGCGATGAGCAGCGGGGCACGACCACCACCGAACGCGTTGTTGGACGCGAGCCCTCCGAAATCCATGAGCACGGAACCCGCTCACCGCGGCGCCGCATTCCCGGTCCACGCGGAAGTTTTGTCAGCGAAGGTTGCGTTTCGCCCAGGCCCGGGTGCGGGCTGGATCGGGCCGCGGTGCCCGTCGGCCCAGCGCATTCTTGATCTCCTGAGTGAGTGCCGCATCGCGTCCGCACCATGGGCAAAGCGTCGCGTGCAGACCTATGCGTTTGGCGAGTGACGCTTCGAGCTCGCCGTCGACGAACGCGTCGACGAGTCGCCGGTACCGGAGATGCTCGATCATGATGTGCACATGCGTCGGAACCCGCTTCGTCGAGCGAACCTTCCCGACGGTCAACCACCCCGTGACGATGCCCGATGCCGCGGAATGCGGCGGGCCTGATCCGGGTTCCCAACCCGTGCCCACCGACAACGCAAGCGCGGATGCGTTCGAGCGGCTTGTGCTTCCCGAAGTCGAGCTGCTCCTTCGCGTGGCCATCTCGCTCACCCGAAACACACCCGACGCCGAAGACCTCGTGCAGGACACTTTGGTACGCGCGTATCGCAGCATCGACCGATTCGACGGCGCTCACCCCCGCGCATGGCTCCTGACGATCTTGCGCAACACCCACATCAACCGAAACCGCAAACGTCGACCCGAGCTCCTCCGGGAACCCGAAACGCAATACTTCGTACCCGCAGCAGCGTCGGATGCGCCCGACGCCGGCGTCGACGCGATGTTCGACGCCAAAATCGTGCACGCGCTCCACAGCCTGCCCGAGATGTTCCGAACCGTCATCGAGATGGTCGACATCAACAGCCTGTCCTATGCCGAAGCTGCGGAAGCGCTCGGCGTGCCGGTGGGGACCGTGATGAGTCGCCTCCATCGGGGCCGATCGCGGATGCGTGAAGCGTTGCAACACACGGGCCTCGTCCCGAGGAGCCATTCATGAATCCGTTTGCACATCTCCGCTCCCTGCTCCGAGGGTCACGCAAACACGCGACCCCCATGTCCTGCCCTGAAGTCGGTCGCCTGTTGCAGCACTACCTCGATGGCGAACTCGACGATGCAGCGACGCGGGCGATCGCTGCACATCTGGACGACTGCGTTCGATGCGGTCTCGAAGCCGAGACCTACGAGCGGATCATCACCTCGATCACTGGTCTACGCAGGGCCCTGCCGGCAGACTCCCTAGACCGTCTTCGCGACTTCGGAGCTCGCCTCGCCGCCGGTGACGAACCCGACAACGCCGACTTACAAACCTGATTCCGAGTTCGTCCTCGCTTTTCGACCCGGCGTCGGGCCGAAGGGCGAACTCGGGAACAGCGGATCTGTGGAGCGGGTTCCGTGACCATGACACTGAGTCGATTCACCAGCGCAGTGGCCGCGGCGTTTGCACTTGCGACGCTCGGCACTCAGACGTCTCGGCGGCGAGTCATGAAGCGACGACGACCAAGGTCGAAAGCCATGCCATCGCCCAGGCAGCCACGAGTGCCAAGGAATCGGTTCCGTCGGGACTCAAAGCGATCAGCGAAGGACCCCAGCGTGGGCTTCGCACCCCGGCGGTCCCGTTGGCGTCAATCAAGTCCGGCGGTCCACCCCCGGACGGAATCCCACCGATCGATCGGCCACGATTTCTCGACGCTCGAAACGTGAACTTCCTTGCCGACAACGAACCCGTCATCGCCGTTGAGGTTGGCGGCGAGGCACGGGCCTATCCGGTGCAGATCTTGATGTGGCACGAGATCGTGAACGACACGGTCGGTGGCGTACCGGTAGCGGTGTTCGCTTGGCTGCGAAGGCACCCACGGGGTGTTCCCTGCGTGTGACTTCGCGTGCAAGCCCTGATATCACTCGGCCGACGCGAACAAGGTCCGAGTCGACGGTGCGCCTACGATTGCGGAAGTCGATCGGCAGATGGCCTTCCTCGAACAGGCCAGGGGACCGGCGTCGTTCGCTCAGTTGATCGGCGGCGAGGTCTCGCTGCTGGCCCCCGATGATCACGCGGCGGCGCTGCTGACGATGCACTCGCATGGTCGTTCACCGATGTCGATGACACACGGCGACTTCGACGACGACTACCTCCGGCGACTCGTGCTCGATGCCGACGGACAGCCACGATTGAAGGACGTCTCGTTCGCCGCGCACATCGACACGACGATGTTCGGTCGGCGAGGCGCGGAGAAGCCGTCCAGCGAAGCTGAGTTGCACGGCCACCGGCAACGGTTCTGTGCGATGTTCGAACGGTTGCGCCGCGAGCATGGTACGCGCGCATATCTTGCGCACAACATGACCGTCACACCATCGAACGTGGGTGACGTGGACCAGGTGATCAGGGACTGCCATTCGCAGGGGTGGCGGATGTTCTCGTGCCAAACCGGCCGCGTACGTCGGCAACGACCAACGCTGGCGTGACGGCTTTCGGGCCGTCACCGATGACGACGTGTGGGCGGCGATCGAGTCGGGCGCCGGTCGATCGCTTCCCTACAAGGTGTTGCAGTTCGGGGACCTGCGCTGCAACCGGATCTCCTGGGGCGCGCACGTGGGCGAGTGCTACGTGCCGGTTCTCGAGGAGGACGACCCAGCCGATGCTGTTGCCCGTGACGCGTTCCTCGCGGCGATGCCCGGCGGATTCCTCCCCGAAACGAACCGGTTGATCAACACGGTCCGTGCGGCGCGTCTCGTACTCGCACAGCCGGGGCTCGCGGTGATCGCGTTGTCGTGGGCGCGGCGTTTTGTTGCCCGCGCCGGCGGTGTTCGGGCCTTTCGTGGCGGGGTGCGTCCGGTCACGTTCGTGATGCACAGCTTCATGGACGCGTTGGTCGTCGCTCCGGCGTGGGAACAGCTTCGAGCGGGCATCACTGCTTCCGACCCGGCCGAGCTCGCGGCACAGGAACGGCTGCTCGCGTGCACGTACACGATGGGCCATCCCGACACCGGGGAACTCGTACCGGCGTGCGTGCAGCATTCGATCCTCGACCCCGACGAGAACCGGCGTCTTGCGGTGTCGCTACCACTCCCGACGCGCCGCAAGGTGTCGGCATGACCTCGCACCGACCGGCCGTCGCGACTCGGCAGTCAGATCAACACCGGGCCTGCAAGATTGGTTCTTGTTCAATCAGTGGCGCTGGGAGGGACTGAGTGAACAAGCATCGGTTGCGGTCGCTCTCCAAGCGGCCCAGCTGCGAGGCATCGCCGCCTCCTACTTGCCGCCAAGGACCGAGTCGATGAAGCGTTGCAGCCGGCCGAGTGGTGCCGGCGGGTCAAAGCCCGGGCCACGGCCTTGCGACGCCTCGATGATCGCTTTGACCGATGGATTCACGAGTGAGACGTCGCCGACGGTCACCGTCGGGACGGTCTCGTTGCCGTTCGCGACGGACCGAACGAACGCCGCGCCGCTGGGGTCGTCCCAGATGTTGACCTTGCGGACGCGTAGGTCGGTGCCGGTGAGGTTGGCGAACAGAGAGGCGCAGAAGCCGCAGCCCGGACGCCAGTAGACGGTGATTTCGCGCACGGGAACGAACGGTGGGGCCTGGAGGGTTTCCATGGTGACGGAACCCGGTCCGTCGACACGCACATTCCCGGGATGCACGAAGGGGACCGATGACAACAGCGTTCGTGCTCAGCGTAGGTGGCAATCTCGGAGCAGTACAGGCCGGGCAACTCCGTGCACTCATAGAGGCGGGAATACTTCACAACCTCATCGTCGGCCCGTCGGTTGGCGCGATCAACGGTGCGTTCGTTGCCGGCGCGTGCAGCGTGTCGGGATGCGAGCTGTTGACCGAGACGAGCCGGACATGACGGACCGCTTCGCGTTCCCGCACCACCACTGACATGTCGCGTCATGTGGTGTCCGCTGGTGTTGCTCAGCGCGATGTCCCGTCAGGTCGCTGTCGCGGGCGCGGGCGGACTCGGAAAGGTGCGAGGTAGCCGATGCTCGACACGACGTACGGCACGAGGTAGTTGACCCCCACGCGGATCCAAGTCGATGACGCGGCGTTCCCCGCGGCGATGACCGCGCCTTGGTTGACGACCGACAGCAACGTTCCGACGACCGCGGCGACTCGAACGGCGGTCGCGAATGTGACGCCGCGTCCGATGAGCGTCGCGGCTTCGATCCAAGTACTCCACGCCGGCACGGCTTTGCGGTCCTCTGCGCTCATGGCTCGTCAGCGCCTTGATGCTTCCCGGCGGACCAGCCTCCTGCGGTGAGCACGTGTTTCGCGGTGGACGCCGGTTGGGGTTCGAGCGGTGTCGACATCGTGTCGTTCCAACGGTTCAAGAACCCGAACAGCGCGGCGACCGCTACGAGTTCGGTGATCTGTTCGTCGTTGAAATGCGTGCGTAGTTCGATTCGGTCCTGTTCGTTGACGGCATTCGGGTTTTGCCCTGCGTCTCGAGCGAGGCGTAACGCTGCACGTTCCGAGTCGTCGAACAGCGGTGAGGTTTCGAACTCCCAGATGGCGGCGGTCTTGTTCTCGGTTGCGCCCTGCCCGATTGCGCTGTGGGCGGTGTGGGCCTGGCAGTATCGGCACCCAGCCACGGTTGAGGTCATGAGCGCGACGAGCGATTTGAGCTCCGAATCGATCGTTCCGGGTCCGAGGATGACGCGGGTGAGTCCGACGAATGCCTCAGGCAGGCCCTGCACGCGGGCCATTGTCAGCACACTGTTGGGGACGTAGCCGTTGACGGCGGTGATCATGCGAATCAACGGTTGCAGGTCGGGTCGTTGTCCAGCGGTGAGTGGTGCGACGAGGGCAGTCATGGCGTCCTTCTGTTTTCGGTGCGCGTGCTGGTCGATGGCGGGATCTTCGGAGGTCATGACGTTGCGGGTCGGGCCTGCGGTCCGGCTGATGTTCCGAGGAACTGCAGCGCGGCCTGTTGGATCGCCATCGACCAGGTGGGGTAGGCGTGTGTCGTTTGTGCGAGTCGGACGAGGAACATGTTGGTCTGCATCGCGAGGGCTGCCTCGTGAACGAGCTCGCCGCCGGTCGGGGCGACGGCCGTTGCACCGAGGAGCTTTCCGGCGGCGATGTGGGGAATGCCCCGGCGCGGTGCCGCGATGAGCTTCACGAAGCCGTTCGTGTTGCCGGTGGCGATGGCCCGGTCGAGGTGGGTGAACGGAAGATGCGCGACCATCGCACGCGGGTGTGATTCCACGGCTTGCGCCTCGGTGAGCCCAACGTGGCCGACCTCGGGAGTGGTGAACGTCGCCCACGGTATGACGCGGTCATCGAAGCGGAACTTGCGGACCTTCGCGACCCTCGACAGTGCGTTGGACGCGGCGATCCAACCCATTCGCCCGGCGACGTGCGTGAACTGGAGTCCTCCGGTGACGTCACCCACGGCCCAGATGCCTTCGACTCGGGTCGCCATAGTGTGGTCGACGACGATGGCGCCGCGCTGGTCGATCTCGACTCCGATCTCTTCGAGCCCGAACCCGCGTCCGGAAGGGACCCGGCCGATGGCGGCGAGGATCTGCTCGGCGACGACGGGCTCGGCGCCGTCGAAGTGGAGATGCGCTTGTCCGTCGAGGCCGCGTTCGACGGTGACGACCTTGGAACCGACGCGCACAGCGACGCCATCGTGGCGCAACGCGTCTGCGATCACGGCCGATGCTTCGGGTTCCTCGCGTGGGAGGAGTCGATCGAGCGCCTCGATGATCGTGACCTTCGTGCCGAGCCGTGCGAAGGCTTGTGCCATTTCGCATCCGATCGGTCCGCCGCCGAGCACGGCAAGCGATTCCGGTGCTGTGGTGAGCGAGAACAGCGTCTCGTTGGTGAGCGGTGGGAGTTCTCGAACTCCCGGGATTGGCGGGACCATCGCCGTTGCTCCGGTGGCGACGACGAAGCGTTTCGAGGTGATCGTGGTGCCATCGATGTCGATCGTGGTTGGGCTTCGGAATCGTGCGTAGCCGGCGATCACGTCGATACCCTGGACATGCAACGCGGCGGCGTCCTCAGTTGCTGCGATGTGGGCGACCGCGCGTTGAACAGCGGCCATTGCGTCGCTGAAAGACTCACCACGGGCGGCAGCCGCGAGCAATGCCTTCGACGGGACACAGCCGGTATGGGTGCAGTCGCCACCCATCGGGCCGTCCTGGACGATCACGACGCTTGCCTTGTGCCGTCTTGCCTCGCGGGCTGCGACAAGTCCACCGGCCCCCCCGCCGATCACCACCAAGTCGTAGTCACGTCGCACGTAGAAAGTCCTGTCCTTGGGCAATCGGTGGAGCGGGCGGGTAGCGGGCACGGAAGAAACTCTGTCCGCCTCGCGATCCTTCCCTATGAACCGGAGGTCATCGCCGACGGTGTTGCTCGCGTTCGTCGTCCCACGGGTCCTCGAACGCTTCGGGGTGCATAGCCGTCGCGCAGAAGCCGCCGAGGCACCCGACGCCTGGCTGGTGGATGATCGCGTCGCGTCGTGCTCGAAGCGATCGTCCGAACCGGTGGACGGTGAGGTGAGGTTCGGGTGTGGCGGGAGCAGTCATCGAGGTTGACCTTCGTTCATCGAATCGCTCAGTCGAACGCGGCGATGAGGTCCGTGATCGGCGGCCGTTGGTCCGGGCTCGTCGGTAGTGCGAGGTAGCGAAGGCGACCGTTGCGGCCGATGACCGCGTCGGCGCCCAGTTGGTGGATGTCTTCGGTCGGCCGGGCGAGTCGTCGGCCCGCACGTAGTAAGCGCGCGTAGAGTCGCAGCGTGCCGAGCGACCAGATCTGTCGGTTGGTGCCGTGGCCGGCGCCGAGGAGCCGGTACAGCTCGCGGGTCGGATCGGAAAGGATCGGGAGCGGAACGCCCAGGCGGGTGCGATAGGCGGCGAGACGGTGGTGTTCGGCGAAGGTCACCACGGCGACCGCCGCGTCGGCGAACGCGTCGAGGTGATCACGCACGGCGATCACGTGCTGCTGGCACGGCAGTCAAGCGAGGTGGCGGTGCAAGATCAGCACGACGGGCTTCCCCCGTTGCTCAGCGATCGACCATCGGTCGCCGTCGTGGTCGACGAGCTCGACGTCGGGACCAGATCGCCGATGCGCAGTGTCACGCCGCGCCCCTGGGTGCCGGATGGGCGTGGCTGATGAGCTGATCGAGGCGGCGACGGTCCGGCACGCCGGTCTGTCGGTCGACCTCGTGGCCGTGAGTGTCGAACACGACGTCCGTTGGGATGCTCATGATGTTCCGCTTGGCAGCGAGGTCGGGGTTGGTGTCGACGTTCACCTGTGCGAACCACAGCTCGTCGCAGGCGTGTTCGACAGCCGCTCCTTCGAAGCTCGGATGGAATGCTTTGCACGGCGCACACCACGGTGCCCAGAAGTCGATGATCGTCGCTTGTCCGCTTGTCCGCTTGTCCGCTTGTCGACGCGGCGAAGCCTGCGGTGTCAAGGTCGACGACCGGTGAAACGTGTCCCGAGTCGGCGACCCTGGGCGATGACTTGGCGTGCCGCAGCAGGTCGCGCAGGGTTCGCCGCGGCGCCCGCTCGCTGTCTTCGATGGTTACGCCACGCCAGAACGCAACCCGGCCCTGGATGTGGCCGGCGGCCGCGAGCGGCGTCGGATACAACCACGCTGCATCGAGGTTGACCTTTCCGTCCACCACGACTGACCGGTACGAGGCCTGGCCTTCCATGGGCAGTTCGTGTGGCGAGTTGCCTGCCTGATCCTTCCCGCGGGCGCGGTTGCTCGTCGTGTCGCAACGAGACCGATCTTCGAGCCGCAAGCAGTCCACAGGTCCCGGCTGCCACGGAGGCAAGCAGCACCGCGATTTTCGCATCGTCTGCCTCGGGGCCGACGAAGGCCAGTTCGGCGACGAACAACGACACTGTGAAACCCAACCCTGCGACGATCGCCGTAGCCGTCAGGTCTCGCCATGTCACACCGTCCGGGAGTGCACCAACTCCGAGCCGTACGACCAAGTAGGTCGCCGCGAGGATTCCGATGGGCATGCCGACGAGGAGCCCCAAACCCACACCCCACACCACACGCGACCCGACGGCGTGTTGCAACGACTCACGCGTGATGGCAATCCCGGCGTTCGCGATCGCGAAGATCGGCACGGCAACGAAGCTCGCCCAACCGTGCAACCGATGTTCCAGCCACTCCACGGTCGACACCGACGACTTCGCCAGTCGGACCGTCATGGCCGCATGTCCGACATCGGACACGTCCGCCAGCTCGTCCTGGTCGATGAGCTCGTGGCGAGTGAACGGCTGCGTCGGCGCGAGCAGGCCCATGACGACGCCGGCCAAGCGTCGGGTGGACTCTCGCCTCGTACAAGGTCCACCAGAGCACGACGCCAAGAGCCCCGTACACACCGATCGCGGTGCACCCGCCACGTCGAAGAACGACGACTGTCACGATGGCGAGTGCAGCCGCGATCAACAGCGCCTCCGCGGCCAGAAAGTCACGGGGCGGACGAACTATCGATCGTCGGACCGGGGTTGGACACATCGTTGAGCATTTCACGGGTTTGGACGGAGCACGCGTCCGAGTGGCGATGGCACGGTCACCATCGATGACTTCCCCATCGATGACGTCCGGCATTGCGCCGATTGGCTTCGCTGGCGGCGGCGAGTGCGCCCGTGCCGCGAGCGATCACAACGAGGTCTACCGAAGCGTCAATCTTCATCCCTGCCGTTGAGCGCGGTAGTGATGATCGATGACGACTCGAGCGTCCGATGGACCGGGCACTTGTCGGCGGTTCGCAAAAGCGCTTCGCGCTGGGTGTCGTCGAGGTCACCGTCGAGCGCTATGCGTCGTTGGAAGCCGTCGACGAGTGTGCAGGCAGGACCATCACTCACACAGTCGCTGCATGCCTCGGCATGGGTTTTGGCGTGAGTCACTTCGACCGTGACCCGATCGAGGGGAATCGACTTGGGTCCCCGGGAATGGAATCTCGGTGCTGAGGTCGGAATGTGAAGTTCGGCTGAGTTCTCGAACCCTGGCGGTGTCGACGTGCTGTTGGAAGGCGACCGCCTTGCCGTCGCGAATGGTCCATACGTGGGCCATCTTCACGGAGGCCGGCTGGCCGGTCTTCTTGTGCTTCCACGTGTAGTTCCCGAGCGCCACGACGGTGTCACCGTCTGCAAGGATCTGTTCCACGATCACGGAGTAGTGGTCGCCGATTTCGCCAAGTCGCATGAAGACGCCTTCGAGGACGGCCTGAGGTCCGACGTAGGTGCCAGCGAGCGGAAAACCGTCGGCCTCGACCCACCGGATGTCGTCGGCCATGGTGCCGAGGACGGCGGGTACGTCGCCGGTTGTGAAGCTCGCATAGACGTTTTCGATGAGTTCTTTGTTGGTGGTCATGTCGAAGACTCCTTATGTGTGGGCGACCACATGTCACCCACAAAGAAGGCGTTCGTTCACGGCGCGCACGTGGTCCGTTCCGAACGAACCACACGAACGAATTAAGCAACCGCGTCACATCAGGTTGTCCACGCAATATCGACGGGCGGCTCGTAGCTGCACGAGATCCCCGTCACGATCGACGCATCGAGGTGCGCCGCGAGCTCGGGCGCCCGGGACGCGAGTTCGGAGATGGCGTGGCGGATCGTTCGGGTCACGTTGAGGCGTGCCTTCTCCGCTGGTGAGCCGGACCGCCGGGGTCGGCCACCCAGTCCGGTCGCTCGCTTGAGCTCGGCGATGAGCGCGTCACGCTCGGCGCTTCGCTCCGCCTGCCGCTTGGTGTCGCCCCGACCGGCAGCGGCATCCAGCTCGTCGTCGAGGTCGGCAAGTCGCTCGCGGTACTTCATCAGTGCCTCGCGATCGAGCATCGGCCCGGTGTCGGCGCTGGGTAACGGACCGTCGCTCGCCGATTCGACGAGCGACAGGGCTTTCACGTGTTGGTGCGGCCGAGCCATCAGCTCGCGGAGGTGCCAGAAACCTTTCAAGTCGGGGACGTGGAGGTCCTCACCGTTGAACGAAATGTGCCAGATCCCATCGACGGGCTGAAACGTCGCTCGTTGTGTCGATTCGGCCTGCGAAGTCTTTCGGAGGAGCTCGGCCATCAGCCTTGCGGTGTCGACCTCGCGCATTTGCTCCACCAGCGGTAGCCCCTCACGCAGGAGCATCGACGTCGTGGCCAGGTCCCCTTGCTTTTCGGCCACGCGGGCGACGGCGAGGAGCGCCGTCGACATCGTTCCGTGCACGTAGCCGATTCGCAGCGCTCCGATGTCGCGTCGAAGTTGCAGCGCACGGTCCCAAATGCGCGTGCCGTGTCGAGAGCGCCGCGCTCTTCCCACATTTTGCCGAGGTCGTTGCAGGCGACCATATCCCCGGTCCAGTAGCCGTGTTCGCGGCCGACTTCGTGACACTTCATGAACATCGCCAGGGCGCCCTCGTCGTCACCGACTGCACGCCGGGCATTCCCCACGTTCCACGCACAGAATCCTTGGCCCCACGAACCCGGGTACTGCGACGCGATCTCGTATCCGGCTTCTGTGCGGGTGACCGCCGACTGCGGGTCGCCGTTGAAGACGTCGCATTCGCCCCGCAAGCACAGCAGCATGCCGAGCATCAGTGGCGGTTCGTCGGTGTCGGAGATCGTGCCGGAGATGGTGTCGATTCCGAGGTCGAGGAGCGTCCCGGCAGCCTGCCAGTCGTCGGTGTCGTGCCCGACAAGGAACGCTTCGCAGAAGAGGCTGGTCGCCCTCAGCTCGGCCGGCGCGTCGGGAGTAACCTCGCCTGCTCGCTCGAGCCAGGTGATGCCCTCACGAAGTTTGCCCTGCATCCACCAGAACGTGTTGCGGCTCGACGCAAGCCCCAGCGCCGCTTCGGGATGGATCTTGAGGAGACGTTCAAGGGCGACGCGGGTGTTGTCCTCGATGCGACGGAGTGCCTCCAGTCGTGGCCGTTCCGGGCCCGTCATCGTCGCGGCGGATTCGCGAAGCGCGATGTCCAGGTAGAAGAAGGCGTGGCGATCGCGGATCGTGTCGAGCTCACCGGCCAAAGCAAGCTGCTCCGTGCCGTACTGGCGAATGGTCTCGAGCAGCTGGTAGTGGCCGGTGGCGTCGTGCTTCTGCAGCAGTGACTTCTCGACGAGACGTGCGGTAGCGATCGCTGCAACTTTCGCCGCGCTCTGGCCCTCACTTGCGCACACGTCGTTGATTGCCGTGAGGTCGAACCCACCGGCGAACACCGCCATCCTTCGCAGGAGGAGGCGCTCCTCGTCGGTGAGCAAGGCGTCGCTCCACTCCACGGTTGCCCGTAGCGATCGCTGCGCACCGTCGGCCCGCCGCGGCGTCTGTGGGAGAAGATCGAACAGACCATCGAGATGCCGGGAGACGTCCTCGAGATCGAGACCGACCGCCATTGCTGCCGTCAACTCGATGGCGAGCGGGAGACCGTCGACGCGGCGGCAGATCTCGCCAACGAGCTCCACTGCGCGATCGCTGTCCAGCGATGTGTTCGTCCTGGCGCCCGCTCGTTCCCGGAAGAGTCGCACCGCAGCACACGCGTCGATCTCGGAGCGGCTCGCGTCGGCAACCGCCACCGGCAACGGTGCGAGTCGGTGATTCAGCTCGTCCATGGCCCACAGCGGCTCGCGACTCGTCGCAAGCACATGAAGACGAGGGAGCCTTGCGGTGAGCTCGTCGACCAGATGGGCCACCGCCGACACCACGTGCTCGCAGTTGTCGAGCACGAGCAAGAGATCACGGTCCGCCAGCCATCGAGTGAGCGCATCCACGTTCGACTCACCGCCCGACCGCTGCATGCCGACCTGTGCGGCCACCTCGCCAACGACCAGGTCCGCCGACCGCAGAGCAGCGAGCCAAACGACGAACACCCCATCGGGAAACCGCGCCGATGACTCCGCTGCCACGGCGAGCGCCAATGCCGTTTTGCCCACACCGCCGGGACCGGTCACTGTCGTCAACGGCACGGACCCGACGCTCTCGGCGACCTCTGCGATCTCGCGGTCCCTGCCAACCAGCCGGCGAGACCTGCCGGCGGAGGTTTGAGGATCCGCCCGTTGGGGTTCACGTTGCCCGGGGGCTTGATCGTTGCTGGCTGGCACGTTGGAATCCTCCCATGCCCGCGCGCCCCAGCTCAGATGATGCAGCGGACTGGACCGAAGCTGCGCGGAACCGCGATCCGACTGGCCCTACCGGCGGGTGTTCGTCGACGGCGGTACGTCACGCCCGACTTCGTGCCCACGAACCGCGGCAACAAGTGTCGAGGCGAATCAACCCGGCTCGTATCCGGCGAGGAGCGGCGAGGGACCCAGCACAGGGGTGCCGATTCGCTGTACATGTTGCGTCAACGTTGCGCGCTTCCCCTTCCTCGCCCAGCGGCTCTGGCCCAACTCCAGCAGCCGGAACAGCGGGGCTCGTCGGGAGCGTCGGAGCCGTCGTGATCCAGATCTGCGCCGAGGTCCTCTCCTTCGAAATCCTTTGCCGGTGGTGTCGGCGCGGCTTGGTCATGCGCGGGTTTCCACGACTCTCAATGTGTATGCGGCTTCGATGCCGGCATGGGATCGTGCTGCTACTGAGACTTTCAGTTCGCTGCTTCGCGCGAGTTGATTCGACAGCTATTCGAAGGTCGTTGGGCATGACGTCGGACCACAAAGTCCCATTCAGGGCGCTTCTTCTCGGTGTCGTATCGCATCAATGTATTCGAAGAGGTAGGGGTCTTCCGCCGCGAATTGGTAGGCGTCGTGAAAGCGTTCGATCACGTCGTTGCTGCTCGTGAATTTGATGTGGGTCCGGAGGCGCGTGAGGTCTTGGTGATCGATTGTGCGTCCGGCGTAAAGCTTCATCAGGAAGATCCAGTCGGCTGTTGGCCCGAGAATCGTAAGTGCCTGGTGATCGAAGAGGACGGTGCAGTCTTCGATTCTGAGACCGCTTGGGCGGAAGGCGGCGGCCGAGTCGTTGAGCCAGTCGTTCGCGTATCCGTGTGTTGACAGATTTCGAAGATCGCTTGGTTCGTGACCCTCTGAAGGCGGGTCATGGAATCGATGTCGCGGGTCGATTCGCGTAGGTCGTTGAGCGCAACGTAGGAGCCTCCGACGATGATGAGGGTCTGGTGCTCAACGGCTCGGGTGGCGAGTAGGTCGGGTGAGCGGAGTGCTGCGAGTGTTGGCTTTGCGTCGAAGAGGAATTCAGGCATCGTGGCGCCAGAAATTGCTGCCGGCTAGGAAGATTCGTCGTTCGATGAATTGGAGGGGTGCCTTGGCCGCCTCGAGGGATTGCATCCGGGGTGTTCCTGGTGAGCGCCACGGTGCGGGTGGGATCGGAACGTCGCTCGTCCATGCTGGCCGGGCCGAGGGGCTGTCGTCGGCGATCTTGTTCGCGATCGCGGCGAGGAGATTGTCTAGGTTCTCGTTGCCAGTTCGCGGAGGGGGATCGGCTATCGCGTCGATGGCTGACTGGGGGTTTAGGTCCAGCCAGTCGATCAGGCCACGGAGGCGCGTGAACGGGATCTCGGGTCCGTCGTTCAGCACGAGTTGGGCGATTGCTGCGAGAGACTCTTTCCTCAGCGTTTGGTTGGCACGGATGCTGAGACGGTGGCCGGTGGCGGTGGTGATGCGAGCGAACATGGTGACCGTTGGGTCCATCTCTCCATTCTCGATTCGCACGATCGTGGACCTTGTGCACCCGGCCCGCGAAGCGAGTGCCCGTTGTGACAAGCCCGCGTTGCCTCTTAGCTCAGCCACGATCTGCGCAGGCGTCTCCATGAGTGGAGCATATATGAGTCCACACTTGTTTGCTCGGAACGAGGAGACCCTCACACTGGAAGGTGACACGCTGAACCCGTAACTGCGGATCTCGCGGTCTCGCCTCACGAGCTGAGAAGATCATAAGTAAACTTACGTGTCGTGCCATTTCCGTGCCACGTTGATCGGAAATGAGGGCCATTTCGTGGTCCTGAGAGGCACTCCGGAGAAGGCCCATACCTTCGCTGAGCTGCGTAAATGCTGTTCATCGATCGAGAAAATATCGATGACCACCGATTTGTCAAGGTGAGGGTCGCGGATTCGAATCCCGTCTTCCGCTCCATCGGGACCATTCATCGGAAGCTCGTGCGCT
>JAYUDQ010000548.1:0-1548 GCA_043739745.1 Acidimicrobiia bacterium
AGAAGTGGCGCACGGCAGACTTCGGCAAGGCGATGGGCTGAGCACGCCATGGCCGCGCGCCAGCGCTCGCTGAACGCGCCGCGGCTTCCGGCATCGTTCGAGTCCGGTGATGCTGCGCGTCTCGGTGACGGGGCGAGATGGGAGCGGGTCGACGTCTCCGGCGATCACACCGGCGTGTCGGTCCACGACGTCGAGATCTTCGAGTCGCGCGGCACGGATCTGCGCCTCACCGGCTCGACCTTCGTAGGTGTACAGATCACCGATGCGTGCTTTGAGCGGTGCGAGCTGTCGGGGACGGTGCTGCGCGACGCGGTGCTGAAGCGGGTCGAGTTCCGAGAGTGCCGCATGACGGGCGTCGGGTTCGCCGAGGCGTCGCTTCGCGACGTGCGCTTCATCGGGTGCAAACTCGACGATGCCAACTTCCGCAGGGCCAAGGCCGACTGGATCCTGTTCGACGACTGCCTGCTGCGCGCCGCCGAGCTGACGAACGCGAGCTTCGTCAACGCGTCGATTCTCGGGAGCGACCTCACCGGTGCGGACGTCTCGTTCTCCGACTTGCGGGGCGCCTCACTGCTCGGCTCCACGCTCGATTCGCTCAAGGGTGCCGAGCACCTACGCGGCGTCACGATCGATCTGACCCAGGTCCTCGATCTCTCCGCTGGGCTGTTCCACGCACTGAACATCACCGTCGACGACGGCAGCCGTGACTGACCGGCGTGCGGCGACTCAGTTCGCGGTTGAGACCGCAGACGCGGCGGCCCGTTCGGCGGTGATCGAGGCCACCAGCGCATCGGCGGCGAAGGCTGCGATCTCGATGTCGACCGCTTCGGGCAACCCGCTCACGGCTACGGCTCCTACACAGGCGCCATCGACGACGACGGGTACGCCTCCACCCCAGCCGACGAAGCGGCCGTCGCCGAAGTAGGCGATGTCAAACCCCGCGGACGGGTCGCGTGCGAGCTGCCCGATCGTCTTGGACGGCACCTGCTCGCGTGCTGCGGTGTACGCCTTGTTCGCCGCGATCGTGGTCGACGCGAACTTGGCGCCGTCCATACGCAGCAGTGCGATCAGCTCGCCGTGTGAATCGGCAACGGCGAGCACCGCCGCGCCGCCACGGCGGACGACCTCGTGCTCCATCACGGTCAACGCGAGTTGTGCATCGTCGTGGCCGAGCGTCGTGGCTGCATACATGGCCGATCACCGTAGCTTCGGTGATTGCTGCCGGCACCACGCCAGCTCGTAGGGTTGAGGCAGTGACCGCGACGACAAACCACCAGGTGCGCTCCCGGACCTGGACGTCGAACAACCGCAGGGCCGGCCTCATTGCCATCCTCTGCGCCATCGTCGGCCTCAGCATCGGCTCGACGATGGTGAAGAAGACCGGCTCGCCCGGGCCGGTGGTTGCACTATGGCGCCTGAGCATCGGTGCCGTGCTGTGGCAGATCGTCCTCCTGGTGCGCAAACAGCGCTTCACCGTCGAGCACGTGAAGATCACCCTGCTCCCCGGCGTGCTGTTCGGGATCAACCTCATGTTCTTCTTCACGGGTG
>JAYUDQ010000549.1:0-1545 GCA_043739745.1 Acidimicrobiia bacterium
GGTCGAGGCCTACCGTCAGCTCAGCGAGGTCACCGACATCCCGCTCCACCTCGGTGTCACCGAGGCCGGTCCACCGCCGGCCGGACTGCTCAAGGCCACGGCGGGAATCGCGACGCTCTTGATGGAAGGCATCGGCGACACCATCCGTTACAGCCTCACCGCGGATCCGGTCGAAGAGGCGCGTGCCGGCCGACAGCTGCTCGAATCATTGGGCCTTCGCGAGCGCAAGAACATCGATCTGATCGCTTGCCCGAGTTGTGGCCGGGCGGAGATCGACGTGATCGATGTCGCCAAGCGGGCGATGGAGGCGTTCGGTGATCGCAAGATCCCGCTCCAGGTTGCCGTGATGGGCTGCGTCGTCAATGGTCCCGGTGAAGCCCGCGAGGCCGATCTCGGTATCGCCGCCGGCAACAAGCGTGGCCACCTGTTCGTCAAGGGCCGCAATGTGGCCGTCGTGCCAGAGAGCGAGATGGTCGAAGCCCTCGTCGAGTGGGCCGAGTTCATTCATGAGCACGGTACCGAGGCAGCCATCGCGCGGGTCGACACGGTCAAGGCCGAGCGCGAGGCAGCCAAGGATCGGGCCCAACTGCTCGACGAAAGGGGCGACGACGCCAATCACGCAACGGAGAAGATCGTGGAGATCCGTAAGAAGTTCGGGGCATGACCGATCCGCCGCCGGCGCATCGGCTCCCACTGCACGAATTCGACCCGTCGCCGGATGCCGTGATCAACCCTGGCATCCATGCCGCCCAGCTCGGCTTCCCCGAGCGGGCCGTCATGTGCTGGTTCGGCGACGTAGTCCGCGATCGCACGCAAGGGTGCGTGGCCGTTCACCACATTCCGTTCGAGCACGGTGATCACCCGGTATGCGTCGTCACCCACGGCGGCGTCGAGATCGCGCTGATCAGTCCCGGCGTCGGGGCCCCGGCCGCGGTGAGTTCGCTCGAGATCGTGATCGCGCTCGGAGCGACCAAGATCATCGGGTGCGGCGGTGCCGGCATCGTCCGGTCCGGGTTCGACATCGGCCATGTCATCGTGCCGACGGGCGCCGTTCGCGACGAGGGCACGAGCTATCACTACGCACCGCCAGAGGCAGCCGTGGCGCCGCACCCACGGGCACTCGCGGCGATCGACGACGTACTGACCGAAGCCGGCATTCCCCACGATCGCGGTCTGACCTGGACCACCGACGCATTCTTCCGAGAAACGCCGGCCAAAGTAGCTCGACGCCGCGAGCAGGGTTGCATCACCGTCGAGATGGAAGCGTCGGCAATGTTCGCGGCGGCGGCCTTTCGGGGCGTGGTGTACGGCCAGTTGCTCTACGCCGGTGACGACGTGAGCGCTGACGAATGGGATCACCGTCATTGGCAAGGACAGGGCAGCGCTCGCGATCACCTGCTCGACCTTGCGTTGGCGGCGGTCGTGCGGCTGTAGCGCCGCGCCCCGTGGTCAGCAGACCGAGGTCTTGTTGGAGCCGACCCGGAACACGGTTGCGGTACCAACGAGTTCGACGTCTTCGCCGTCGATCACCACAACGCATTCGCC
>JAYUDQ010000550.1:0-4370 GCA_043739745.1 Acidimicrobiia bacterium
GATCGTTCGGCGCCGGCCGGGATTACGAGACCTTGCCGTCGAAGGCGTCGGTTACGTCGTAGGCCTTGTTGTCCAGCGGGACGAGCTTGCCGCCCTTGATGACGTCAATGAAGATTGTCCGGTTGAAGATTCGCGGGAATTTGCCGCCGCCGCCGGTCCATTCCTTGGTGAGGTCGAGCACACCGATCATTCCGCCCGTGTCGATTTTGGTGCTCTTCGACGCGGCCGCAAGGAACGTCGCGTTGTTGATCGGACCGGTCATTTTCTCGACGACTTGCGTAAAGGCCGTGAATGCGGTCCAAGTCCCAAGACCGGCAAGGCTGTTCCAGTCGAGGTCCGGGGCCTTGTACTTGACGAGAGCGGCGCGGTAGTCGGCCCACACGGGGGCGGCGATGTTCGGGTAGACGTTCATGACGACGCCGCCCTCGGTCTCCTTGGGGAACTGCTCGACGACCTTCGAGTCGAGGTTGCCCTGCGGGCCGTAGAAGCGCGGCTTGGCCCCAATGCCGTTGAGAGCCGTGATCAGCGGCGGCCAGTTGATCTCACTGATGTTCGCGAACAGGCAGTCGACCGCTGGGCTGTTGGCCTTGGCCATCTGCGAGCTGTAGTCGCCAGGCGCAAGCGGGATCTTGATGACCCGTAGCCCGGAGGGGTCCAGCCCCTTCGACTTCCAGCCCCCGACGAAGCCGGCGTGGAAGAAGTCGGCCACCGGTGCGTCGCCGTAGACCTCGACGACGCTCTTGCAGCCGTCCTCGACCATCTTGCGTGCCGCGGCCGTGGGGAAACCGGCCACGAAGCCCATGGGGAACGAGACCTTCGAGGTGTTCTCCTGCGCCACGATCGGGCAACACGCGCCGAACCACGCGATCTTGTTCTGCTCGAGGATCGGGATGGCGCGACTGGCGTCGATGGTGAACGAGCCGACGTTGGCGATGACCTTCTGTTCGACGGCCTTGCGGGCGCAGTTGGCGGCCTCGGCCGCGTCAGCGCGGTCATCGCACACGATGACCTGGAGAGGGCGACCCTTGATACCGCCGCGATCGTTGATCCACTGGGCATAGATCTTGGCTGCCGCGGGAATGTTCGGGTACGGCGCGATCTGGCTGTCGACGGGGGCTTCGGTCATCACCTTGATGGGCGCACCGGTCGGCTTCTTCACCTTCGCCACCGTCTGCACGCTCGCCGGCGCCGCGGTCGAAACGAGCAGCGGAGCGGCGACCGCAAGCGCGGCCACAATCCCGAGCAGCTTGGTCCTACCCTGTATTCGAGCGCGTTTAGTCGGCGAAGTTCTGGTGTCGTTGCGCATGTTGCGTTCCCCCTCGGTTGGATGTCCGCTTGACGCGAACACTTGCAGCGAACTGTATGCAGTCGATGCCTGCGTTTCCAATTCCCACTGTTCCAACGCAATTTGAGATTGATGGTTTGCTTTTCGGCGACATGTCTGGATACCGTCCGTCTCCGGACGGCAAGAACCGCCGGAGCCGAAGCGAGGGGAATCACGTCGTGACCGATCAGGGGAAGTCCAACAACGCGGAGTACGACGCAGTAGTCGTCGGCGCAGGTTTCGGGGGGATGTACATGCTCCACCACCTCCGCGAGCTCGGTTTCCGTGCCGTGGTGCTCGAGCGGGCGGCGGATGTGGGGGGGACCTGGTTCTGGAACCGGTACCCGGGCGCCCGCTGCGACGTCGAGAGCATCAACTACTCGTACTCGTTCTCGCCGGCGTTCGAGCAGGAGTGGGTCTGGAGCGAGAAGTACGCAACGCAGCCGGAGATCCTCCGGTACGCGAACCATGTCGCAGATCGCTTCGATCTCCGCAAGGACATCCGCTTCGACGTGTCGGTGGAAGCCGCGGTCTGGAATGACGAGGCAAGCCGGTGGGAGATCTCGACGTCCACCGGCGAGACACTGACGGCGCAGCACTACATCATGGCATCGGGCTGCCTCTCGCACTCCAAGCTGCCGGAAATCCCCGGGGTGGAGTCCTTCACCGGCAAGACCTACCACACCGGTCATTGGCCGCACGAGGGCGTGGACTTCACCGGTCTGCGGGTCGGTGTCATCGGGACGGGATCGTCCGGCATCCAGTCCATCCCGCTGATCGCGGCGCAGGCGTCGAAACTGACGGTCTTCCAGCGGACCCCGAACTTCAGCATGCCGGCGGGCAACCGGCTGCTCACCGAAGCGGAGATCACCGATATCAAGTCTCGGTACCGCGATCATCGCCAGGCTGCCCGAGTGTCCGGATTCGGCGTTCCCATGCCCGATCCCACCCATTCGGCGATGGATGTGACGGAGGAGGAGCGCAATCGGAAGTTCGAGGAGGGCTGGAACTCCGGCAACCTCGTCGCGCTGCTACTCGCCTTCAACGACATCATCACGAACAAGGAGTCCAACGACACCGCTGCGGAGTTCATCCGGAACAAGATCCGCGCCGTCGTGACCGACCCGAAGACGGCAGAGGACTTGTGCCCCTTCGACCATCCTGTCGGAACAAAGCGGCCCTGCCTCGACACGAACTACTACACCACCTTCAACCGGCCCAACGTCACGCTCGTCAACCTGCGCAGGACGCCGATCACCGAGATCCTCCCCAACGGCCTGCGCACGACCGATGAAACATTCGAATTCGACGCGATCGTGTACGCGACGGGCTTCGACGCCATGACTGGTGCGATCGTGGCCGTGGACATCCGGGGCAAGGACGGCGTCACGCTCAAGAGCGAATGGGAGCACGGCCCCCGCACGTACCTTGGCCTCTGCGTCGCCGGGTTCCCGAACTTCTACACGATCACGGGCCCTACCAGCCCCTCGGTGTTCTCCAACATGATGGTGTCGATCGAGCAGCACGTCGAGTGGATCGGTGCCGCGATGACGCACCTGCGAGAGACCGGGAAAAGCACCATCGAGGCCACGCTCGAGGCACAGGACGGCTGGGTTCAGCACAACAACGAAGCCGGCGATACGACCCTCTACCCGCTGGCCAACTCGTGGTATATGGGGGCCAACGTCCCCGGAAAGCCACGTGTCCTCATGCCATACGTCGGCGGCGTTGGAGTCTACCGGCAGGAATGCGACGAGATCGTCGCGGATGACTATCGCGGCTTCGTCCTACGCGAAGCCCGACAGACCGCTGACGTGTGACACCGGCTTCATTTCGAAAAACGAGCAAAGGAGATAGCCATGAAGACACGCGGAGCAGTGGTCAGGGAGACGCCCGGCAAGTGGGAGATCGCGGACGTCGAGTTCGACGAGCCGCGGCAGGGAGAGCTCGTCCTGCAGATGGTCGCGGCGGGACTGTGCCATTCCGACGACCACTTCTGCACGGGCGACCTGCCACCCGGGATCCTGCCGTTCCTGGGCGGCCACGAGGGCGCCGGCATTGTCGCCGCGATCGGCCCCAACACACCGGGGTGGGCGGTCGGCGACCATGTCGTCACGTCCTTCCTGCCGGGGTGCGGGCGCTGCCGCTGGTGCGCGTCGGGCATGCAGAACCTGTGTGACATGGGCGCGAACACCATGACCGGCTGTCGCGCCGACGGCAGCTACCGCGCCAGGGTCGACGGCCAGCCCGCAGGGCAGGGTGCGGGCATCTCGACGTTCTGCCGCGACACGGTTGTCGACGTTGCGTCCTGCGTGAAGGTGGCCAAGGACATCCCGCTCGAGAAGGCGGTGCTGGTCGGATGCGGTGTCGGCACCGGCTGGGGTTCCGCGGTCAACTCGGCGGAGACCAAGCCCGGTCACACGACGATCATCATGGGCATCGGAGGCGTCGGTATCAACGCCGTCCAGGGCGCGAGGCACGCCGGGGCAACGCATGTGATCGCCGTCGATCCCGTCGCCTTCAAGCGGGAGATGGCACAGCAGGTGGGCGCCACCCACGCGTTTGCGACGATGGACGAAGCGGCCGAATTCGCCCGCTCGGTCACCGACGGCCAGGGCGCCGATGCCGCCATCGTGACGACCGGTGTGCTCCTGACCGAGCATGTTTCGCAGGCGTTCGCAGCCATCCGTAAGGCCGGCACGGTCGTGGTGACCGGCATCGGCAAGATGGCAGAGGAGGTCCGCGTCCCGGCCTTTGAGCTCACGCTCTACCAGAAGCGGATCCAAGGCGCCCTGTTCGGTGCCTCGAGCCCGAGCCGCGACATCCCGTGGATGCTGCGCATGTACCAATCCGGTCAGCTCCACCTCGATGAGCTCGTGACGACGACCTACAAGCTCGAGGACATCAACCAGGGCTACGAGGACATGCACGCCGGCAAGAACATCCGTGGCGTCATCGTCTACTGAATCTGTGGCTGAATGACTCAGGCAACGGGTCGGCGGTAACCGACGATGTTGGAGCACTACCGGGTGCTCGACCTCACCGA
>JAYUDQ010000551.1:0-4367 GCA_043739745.1 Acidimicrobiia bacterium
CTCACGAGCACCTACGACCACCGCATCATCCAGGGTGCCGAGTCCGGGCTGTTCCTCGACAAGGTCCGCGGCCTCATCATGGGCGAGAACGGCTTCTACGAAGAGGTCTTCGAGTCGCTCGGCGTGCCCTACAAGCCGGCCACCTGGTTTCGCGATCAGAACCCGCCCGACACCACCCGCGCCGCAGTCGAGAAGGCGGCCGGCATCCAGTCGGTCATCAACGCCTACCGAAGCCGCGGTCACCTCATCGCCGACCTCGACCCGCTCGATGCCAAGGGTCCGCAGATGCCCACCGAGCTCGACCCGACCACCTACGGGCTTTCGCTCTGGGACCTCGAGCGCGAGTTCTACTCCGGCGACTTCGCCGGCAAGGACGAGCACACGCTCGGCAACCTGCTCGGCATCCTGCGCGACGCCTACTGCCGCACCGTCGGCATCGAATACATGCACATCATGGATCCGGTCCAGAAGAAGTGGATTCAGAACCATGTGGAGGGCGTCGACACCACGCTCGACGTCGATGAGCAACGCCACATCCTGACCGTGCTGAACAAGGCCGAAGCGTTCGAGAAGTTCCTCCACAAGCGCTACACCGGGCAGAAGCGCTTCGGGCTGGAAGGCGGCGAGGCGGCAATGGTGGTACTCGACGCCGTGCTCGACGGGGCCGGCACCGACGGCATGGCCGAGGCCGTCATCGGCATGCCCCACCGCGGCCGCCTCAACACGCTCGTGAACATCGTCGGCAAGAGCGTGAACCAGGTGTTCCGCGAGTTCGAGGACATGACGTTGGGTACGGTCTACGGCGGCGGCGACGTGAAGTACCACCTGGGCGCGAACGGGAAGTACACGGGCATTTCCGGCAATTCAGTGGCGGTGTCGCTGGCCCCGAATCCGAGCCATCTCGAGGCGGTCGACCCCGTCGTCGAGGGAATCGTGCGGGCCAAGCAGGACGAGATCAACGCGCCCGACGAGTTTCCGGTGCTGCCGCTGCTCATGCACGGCGACGCCGCGTTCATCGGCCAGGGTGTCGTGGCCGAGACGTTGAACCTGAGCCAGCTGCGCGGCTACCGCACCGGCGGCACCGTGCATCTCGTCATCAACAACCAGGTCGGCTTCACCACCAATCCGGAGGCGTCCCGCAGCTCGCTGTACTGCACCGACGTCGCCAAGATGGTGCAGGCCCCGATCTTCCACGTGAACGGCGACGACCCGGAGGCGTGCTTCCGGGTCGGCCAGTTGGCGTTCAAGTTCCGCCAGGAGTTCCACAAGGACGTCGTCATCGACATGGTCTGCTACCGCAAGCACGGCCACAACGAAGGCGACGAACCCCGCTACACGCAGCCGCTGATGTACGACCGCATCGACTCGCGCCCGTCTGTCCGCGAGCTGTACACGACGAACCTGGTGGGCCGTGGCGACATCACCGAGGCGGAGGCGGCCGAGCACATCGCCGACTTCGAGGCACGCATGCAGGGCGCGCTCGACGAGACGCGCGCCGAAAAGGAGACCGCGGTCGGCCATCGCGAGGCTGCCAACGCCGACGACGCGGTGAACCCGTTCGCCCCCATCGAAACCGGCGCCGCCCGGGCCATGCTCGACCGCATCGCGGCCGCGACGCATTCATGGCCGGCGAGCTTCAACGCCCACCCGAAACTGGCCCGCCAGCTCGAGGCCCGAGCGCAGACCTACGCCGCATCGGGCGAGGTCGACTGGGCCCTTGCGGAGGCCATGGCCTACGGCTCGATGGCGCTCGAAGGCACGAAGGTCCGCATCAGCGGGCAGGACAGCCGCCGCGGCACGTTCTCCCACCGCCAGGCCGTGATGGTCGACTCGGAGACCGGTGCCGAGTGGACGCCGCTGGCCAACCTCGACCCGGCACAGGGTCGCTTCTCGATCTACGACTCGTCGCTCTCGGAGTATGCCGTGCTCGGCTTCGAGTACGGATACACGGTCCACAATCAGGAAGCGTTCGTCGCTTGGGAAGCGCAGTTCGGTGACTTCATCAACGGCGCGCAGATCATGATCGACCAGTTCCTCGTGTCGTCGGAGACGAAGTGGGGACAGCAGAGTCAATTGACACTTCTACTGCCACATGGTTACGAGGGCCAGGGGCCCGAGCACAGCTCCGCCCGCGTCGAGCGATTCCTGCAACTGTGCGCCGAGGACAACATCCGAGTCGTCAACTGCACCACCGCGGCGCAGCTCTTCCACGTCCTGCGTCGCCAGGTGCGCTCACCGATCCGCAAGCCGCTGATCGTGATCGCGCCGAAGTCGGGGTTGCGGGCGAAACAGACCCGGAGCAACATCAATGAGCTCGTCAGCGGTGCGTTCCGCGAGGTACTCGACGACGCGACGATCGCCGATCCGAACGCCGTACGCCGCGTCGTGCTGTGCACCGGCAAGGTCGCCTGGGACGCGTTCGCGGCGCGTGACGCGGCCGGGGTCGGTCCTTCGGTTGCCGTGGTGCGGATCGAGCAGCTCTACCCGCTGCCGGTCGCGCAGATCGCCGACCTGCTGTCCCGCTATCCGAACGCCTCGCAGGTGGCGTGGTTGCAGGAGGAGCCGGAGAACCAGGGCGCATGGCTCCATGTCCAGCGACCGCTGTACGAGCTCACGCTGGCCGACGCCACAAGCGGGCGGAGCCTACGGGTGGTCGCACGACCCGCCTCCGGCAGCCCGGCGACGGGTAGCCATCATCAGCACGACCACGAACTTGACCTGCTGAAGGAAGGCGTCGTCGGCGGGCTCTGAGCCTGCGATTCGTCAACAGTGTGAAGGGCCGACCGGAGTATCCCGGTGTATGAGGGCGGATAGTTCTCGGTCAGAATTCGATGAATGAGTGAGTCGCCCTTCATCGTTGACGGTATCTCGAATGGTGTTGGACCGCCTTGCAGACGATGGCGAACGCGGGCATCGTGTCGTGCTATTGCTTCTTATGTCGAGATCTTTTACAATTTGCAAGGACGCATTTGTGCTCGGGTATCAAAACCCGGTCGAAATGATCGAGGAATAACAATCAACCGAGGCCGGTCAAGCCGGCTGTCCGGAAACTGCAGTGCATTCCAGCTCGATGATCGGGGATTCGGTGGAACGTACGTTGAAGGTGTTTGCGACCGGCAGCGACCAGCGCAAGGTGGCCGACACGGTGACCAAGGTTGTCGAAAGCTACGACGCGTTCGTGGTCGCTGAGGCCACCACGCCGCAGACGAAGGAACTGCAGAAGCAGTTTCTGGTCGAAGACATCACCGACCAGTACACGATCCCGGTCGGTGGCGCGATGTCCGGACCGATTGACACCGAGATCCCGAGGTTGACCGAGAAAGGGCGCACGGCATCGCATCCCTCATACAAGGGGGCGAAGCAGCTCACGCCGGGGCCGCATCACTATCTGGTGCAGTTCCGGGGACCGGTGAAGGAGGCGTGGCTCGCCGACGTCCGGAAGGCCGGTGGCGACGTCGTCGACAGCCATGCCGGCTTCGCGGTCGTCGTGCGAGCGAACGAGAAGCAGATCGCTTCCATCGTCGCGCTTCCGAGTGTGCGCTGGACGGGCCATCTTCCGCCGCAGGCTCGCATCGAGGTTTCTGATCCTGACGCCCCGACGCTTCCGCGCACGCGCCTGCTGCCGAGCACGCTCGTGGTCGAGTTCTTCTCGCCCGCGCAGGCAAGAGCGGCGAAGGCGGAGCTGCGAAAGATTGGTCTGCGGGTGATCACCGCCGAATCGTCGGGGACCATCTTCGTGGTCGAGCAGCCCGAGTCGACGGCCGCGGCGAAGCGACGCCAACTCGATCGTGTGGCGGACATTCACGGTGTGCGAGTGGTCCGGCGCAAGGCGATCAACCGGATCAGCAACAACGTCGCGGTGAAGATCATGAGCGGGGGACCTAACGCGGTCCCCGTGGCGGGCCTCGACGGTGGGGGGGAGATCATCGGCATCTGTGACACCGGGCTCGACACCGGGTCGGTGCAGACCGCGCATCCCGACTTCGCCGGACGCGTGCGGTTCCTGACCAGCTATGCCGTGACTTCCGACTACAGCAGCTACATCCGCAATCCCGGTGCCGACGACGGTGCTGCAGATCTCGATTCGGGGCATGGCACGCATGTCGCCGGGTCGGCGGTCGGCGATGGATCAGCGAGCGCCTCCATCGCCGGTCAGGCCCCCATCCGTTCGCTGGCGTACAAGGCACAACTCGTCTTCCAGGCGGTGGAGCAAGCGTTGGACTGGAGGAACCCGGGCGATCTCGAGCGCAACGGCCGTTACGCACTAGCGGGCATCCCGGCCGATGTGTCGAGGATCTTCGACGAGGCGTACCGGCACGGTGCGCGGATCCACTCGAACTCGTGGGGTGGCGGCGATCCCGGCGCGT
>JAYUDQ010000552.1:0-4360 GCA_043739745.1 Acidimicrobiia bacterium
GTGCCCGGGGTGGGGTTCGAACCCACATGACCCGAAGGTCAGGGGGGTTTAAGTTCGGCCGATTCGTGCCGGGCCGTCTTGCCGCGTGTCGATCAGTCCCTCTGAGCTGCCCGGATTGCTGCCCGACCGTCCGTCGAGTGCCGGGCTGTCGCGCCGCTTCCGACCAGTCCCGTGACACGGATGTGACACGGCGACGAGCGGTCCCGACCTGCCGATCAACCCGACGCATCTCGCCGGTAGTAGTAAACGGTGCTGTCGTCGGAGTACGTCTTGCCGTAGTCGACGCCTGGAACTGGCCGCTCGATCGTGTCTCGGCTCGGATCGAGTGGCCTTCAGATGGGCTCTTGGACATACGAGCGCTCTGCGGCCGCGGCCGACGTACCACTGGAAGCAAGTGGCTGCGCTGTTGCTTGCTGGCACTCGATCAGCGGAGCATTGGCTTCCCCCATTCCCGTGAACCGGAGCTGCGACAGATCGTCCTCCCATCCGCACACGGGGCAGATGGCATGCGAGCCTGGGCCCTCGTCGAACACCAAATATCCACAGCACGGGCAGGGATACAGATCCGGCTTGTTGATCCATTTGTTGATGGTGCTGTCCGAGGCGGTGTGCGGGCCAGCGTCGACCGTGAGGTTCATCTCGAATGCAGCCGAGCGCAACGCATGCCAGAAGGCGATGTTCGCCCGCTGAATCGCTCCGACCTCCGCCAGCACATCAAACGCCAACCCCAGCTCGTTGAACGAAAGATTGTGCCGATACTCGTCGACGCTGACGAACTCGATTCCGGCAAGAGTGCATGAGCGCGTTCGAGAAGCGCTCTTGTTCTCTCCCACGATTCGGCAAGGTCGGAGTCGGCCATCGTCCCATTTCACTGAGTCTCCGGCTCGGAACCACCATTGCGGAGCCTCGCGACCGGATCAGGACAGATGCTACGTACGTCCGCGATTGCCGTGGTTCACACCATTGGTGCAGCTGTGCGGAAGGTTGAAGAAGGTTGAGATCGCGCGTCACGAAATCGCGACTTGGGAGGCATGTGTTGGTGATGGCCACAACGCGAGTGGAGAAGGAGCAATGTGATGAAGCGACGACTGACGATGACGGTCGAGGAGGCAGCGGAGATCGTTGGGATTTCGCGAACGTCGGCTTACCTGTGTGCGGCGCGCGGCGAACTCCCGACCCGCCGCTTCGGTCGACGGGTGCTCGTACTCGTCGTACCGTTCCTGGCGATGCTCGGGGAGGAGTCCGTCGAACCGGGTGCGGGCGGCCAGACAGACGGCGACGGGGACGCGTCGTAAGCGGCTCCTTGCAGACGCACAGCCTCAGCGACAGCGTCGTGCAGGTCCTCGAAGTCTCGTCGAGAATCGGCCCAGGCGGAGCTGTGATGGACGATCTCCTTGGCCTCAGACAGGCTGACCTGACACACGGCGCGCGTGATCTTGATCGACTCGATCGGCGAAAACCCATCCGCTCTCAGGCGTTGGAGAATCGGATTCCACTCCTCGACGAATGCGCCCATCTCGCAAACTGTACGTCCGGGGCCCTACGTCGTCCTGAGTGAGCTTCGTTTACGCGGAGAGCAGGTGAGCTCGGCGCAGCGCGTCTGCGTAGTCCAGCGGATCGCCGGGCAACAGCTCGAGGTGCACCACGGCTGGACCATCGCCGTGCGACGTGATCGCATGAACCCGGGCGAAAACCGGGTCTTCCTCGTCGGCCGTGATGATGATCGCGCCAACCGTGATGCGACTCGGCTCGCGCGCTTCGCTCAGGAGCGCGAACGGCATGGCGAACTCGCCCAGCTGTTGTGGGTCGCATGGAATGTCGATCTCGATCGTGTTTGCGGACATGTTCACCTCCTGCGATCTCTGAACTCGTTGTCAAACGTAGGCCCAAAGTGTGCCAGGAAATTGGCTGCTGCGCCTGCGCTCGCAGCCGGGAGCACGACGCTGTAGTGCGGAGCGACGCTTGTCGCCACGAATTCGTATCCCGCGGACCGCAGCTCGCCGACCGTCGTGGTCGCGTACTTTGACCGCGACCACATGCGTTCGCGCAGGATGCGCTCCACGCTCCAGCCCTCGATCGTCAGATCGACGCTGACGGCGACCATCGGCTCGCCGCGGTAGGTGAACACCGCCTGCTGACGCCGCGCATGCTCGACGATCTTCGCGACCGTGATCGGGCCTCCGCGGATGACAACGATTGCTTGCAGCGGAGGCGTCTCCACGCGAATCAGCGGCTCAATGGGCTGACCGTTCGACATGTCAACGACCCTTTCCATAGATGCGATCAGCGATGAGTTCGGCTGCGTCGGCGTCGAGGCCCTGAGCGACGTGGGAGTACAGGTCAAGGGTGATTGCGATCGTTGAGTGGCCAAGGCGCTCAGAAACGATCTTGGGGTGCACTCCGGCCTTCAGAGCCAGGGTGGCGTAACTGTGACGGAGATCGTGAAGGCGGATGCGCTGCAGCTCTGCGGTTCGGACGATGCGGTCGAACGCCTGCGAGAAGTTGTTCGGGTGAACCGGAGCTCCCTGCTCGTCGGTGAACACCAGATCGCCATCGTTCAACCACACGTCAGCGGCCGCCATGCGCTGCTCGCGCTGAGCCTTCCGATGGGCCTTCAGGGCATCGAGCGTGACCGCATCGATCGAAACTCGCCTGCGGCTCTTGCCGGTCTTCGGTGGGCCGAAGTGCTTCTCGCCGCGCACCGTCGTCAGGGTCTGCACGATCGACAATGCCCGGCCGTCGAAGTCGACGTCCTCCCATCGCAAGCCGAGAACCTCGCCTCGGCGCATCCCAGTGGTTGCCAGGAGCACGAACGCCATCGACAGGCGCTCCGCCGCCAGCGCGCCGAAGAACGACTGAAGCTCCTCGGACGACCATGTTCGTTGCTCCGCCCGCGGCGCTGTCACCGCCCGAGCCGCAGCCGCTGGGTTGCGGCTGACAAGACCAAGGCGCTCGGCGTCGGCCAACGCACGGCGCAACACGATGTGACAGTTGCGGACAGTCTTCGGCGCCAACGCGCGTCCGCCCGCACCGCCGCCCACGAGCAACGTGGCATACAACGACTCGACCTGCAGCGGCGTCAGAGCTTGCAGCGGCACTGCGCCGATCTGCCGGCTGATTCGGTTGGCCGCCATCTCGTAGCTCACCCACGTCGTCTCGCGGATACGAGGTCGGATCGACTCGAGCCACTCGGTCAGGAACGTCGACAGGGTGACGCGAGTTCGCGCAACGGCTGTGCCGGTGTCCGAGGCGATGGCGACGGCCCTCAGAGCGACCTCCGCCTCCTTCTTCGTCGCAAAGCCCGACCGACGCGCCTGGCGCCGTCGGCCCGTTGCTGGATCGGGACCGAGGTCGACCACGAACGACCACACCGATCCCTTCCGCTGTACCGAGCCTTTCGCCATGAAGTCAGCGTAGGCGCGCGGTGACACAGAGTTGTGACACGGATGTGACACGATTGGTGATTGTCCCGCTACCCGGATCACTACCCGTTCAGATCAGACCAGCTCAGAGCGGTGCCCGGGGTGGGGTTCGAACCCACATGACCCGAAGGTCAGGGGGGTTTAAGCCCCCCGCGTCTGCCAATTCCGCCACCCGGGCAGGTGCTACGCACAACCTACGCCACGCGCGTCTGGACAGGCGTGGCCTCGAAGCCGAGCGCCGACCACAGTTCGCCACGAAGCCGGAAGGCCTGCGCTGGGACGATGTGGTTGCCGACGACGACGCCCTCGATCATGTCGGCGAGCACCGCTGCCCACGGCCGACCGCGCACCTTGACGGCGACGACGACGCCACCGCCATGTCGGCGCAGCGATCGGTCCACGCCGACGATGCGCGGCGGGCAGCGGAAACTCGGCCCGATCAGCCCCCGGCGCTGGGCTTCGGTTGTGAGGATTCTTGCTGCTTGAGCGAATTGGATGGCATTGCCGGACTTCATGACCCAACTCTGACACAAGGGTGCGCGACAGTGCCCCGGCCAACCCTGACTGACGCGTCACACCCCCTCGGTAGTCTCGCTCTGTGACCGACGCGTCGTCTCCCATCAGTCGGCTCACGCCCGCGCAGGAATCGACGCTCGACCTGTTGCGCCGCAGTGGCGATGCGCTCGTGTTCAGCGAGGCATTCGTCAAAGAATTGCGCGAGGAAGCGCTGGAGACGTTTGCTCATTTCGCCGACCGCCTCGACGGCGACACCATTTTCGTCACCAAGCACACGCTTGCGGGCGTCTTCGGTTGCGAGGCACAGTTCCTCGCACCTGACGAATTCGAATGGACACCGGCGAGGGCCCGTGGGCAGGTGTCTCACCGCGCGATCCAATTGCTCATCAACTGGCGTGGTGAACCCGAACCAGGCGAACTCG
>JAYUDQ010000553.1:0-10836 GCA_043739745.1 Acidimicrobiia bacterium
TGCCTTCCATCCCATCGTGCATTCACCCCGCAGTTATCCGTCCAATGCCGCCGGCAACCGGGTGACACCGAGCATGGGGACCGATACATCCCCGATACATGGACCCCGGAAACGGCAGAAGCCCCCGCTGGTGCGAGGGCTTCCGGATCGTATCACCGCAGGTCAGCGGGTGTATTTGCTTGGCGCGTTCGGAGGGATTCGAACCCCCAACCTTCTGATCCGTAGTCAGATGCTCTATCCGTTGAGCTACGAACGCGTATGTAGCGACGGCAGTGTACCGAAGCGCCGACCGGCCCTCTCACGAGATTGGAACGATCGACCACGCTGGCACCTCTACCGCGGAGAAGCAGGGATTTGAACCCTGGGTCCCGGTTTCCCAAGACAACTCATTAGCAGTGAGTCCGATTCGGCCACTCTCGCACTTCTCCCAACCGGCGAACCGGCAGACGAAAGTTTGGCACAGAGCCAACGACCGGCGCGCCGGCAATCGTCGGGCGAAAGCGCTGGGGGCATCATCCCCGCTCGCTGAAGCATCCGGGGCGGGATCGCCGCGAAGGTTGATCCTTCGGCACGGCCGAATCAGCCTGCGGAAGCACGGCCCGACACCCACTACCCGTTACGAAGCCGCATCGAGCGCCACGCCCTGCAAATGCTGCGCCGGATACGCACCCGACGACACGGCGTCGAACGACCAGTCCGCCTGCTTCTCGGACTCGTGCTCGTCGAACACGGCCACACCATCGGCAATGTCCAACAGCGGTAGCAGCACCCTCCGACGACCTGCGACGAACTCCTCCGGCGGAGTCACGGTTCGGGCGACCGAGAGGTCACCGCAGCGCGCGACGAGCGACCCGACGACGACTTGCTGCTGCAACGCAAGCCCGCACCTGGCCTCGTTGACGACAGACTCGAGCCGACTACGGACCCGCTTGGCGATGTCGACCGGCGCCGTCCCATCCACCAGGCCGGACAAGAGAGCAGTCAGGGCCAAACCGTCGCCCTTGCAGGGCGTGCACTGGCCGCACGATTCCGTCGACAGGAACCGCGAAGCTCCGTAGGCGAGCAACAGCGGATCGGCGTGGTCATCGATGCAGTGGAATCCCGCCGATCCCAGCATGGCCCCGGCCGCAGCCATCGCCTCATGGGTGAGGGGCGTGTCGAACAGCGCCTCAGGCACGACTGCACCGGATGCACCGGGCAGCACAGCGACGATCTGACGGTCGGCAAGCGCTCCCTTCCCGATGGTCTCAATGACCTCGCGCAGTGTCGTGCCCATGGCGAACTCGGCGACACCGTGGTGCGAGACATCACCGACGATTGTGCAGCAGATCGTCCCCGGCGACTTGTCCGTGCCGACCTCGCGGAACCACGCCGGACCGTTGCGAACGATCAGCGCAACGTTGGCGAAAGTCTCCACGTTGTTGACGAGGGCGGGCGCCGACTCGTCGCCTGTCGAGTCGCCGATGGTGACCCTGGAGGCCGAGTTCGTGGAGCCGTCGCTGATCCCGCGGCGCCAAGGTGGCGAGACCCGTGGAAACGGCTGGCGGTTCTGGGTCACCTCCAACAACGCCGTCTCCTCACCGAAGAGGTATGCGTCGGGACCGTCGACGAAGCGAACGTCTATGCCCTCGAGCCAGCCCTCGGCGCGCAGTTCGTCGACAGCGCCGCGAAGCCGGGATCGCTCGGGTAGGAACGAGCGCTTGGTGCAGATCACCAGTTCGACCGCGCTGACCACGGCACAGGCGACGAGCGCACCTTCGAGCACGCGATACGGGTTCGTGCGCAGGATCGTCCGGTCCTTGAACGTCGACGGCTCGCCTTCGGCACCGTTGATCACCACTGGCGTCGGCTGCGCGGCCGACGCGTTGGCGAGGACGCTTCGCCACTTCGTTGCAGTCGGGAACCCGGCGCCCCCACGTCCCCGGAGGCCACTGTCCTCGATGGTTCCCACAACCGCTTCAGGGTCGACCTTGCGAGCTGCGACCAGCGCCTCGCCACCGCCGCCCGAAAGGTAGTCGGCAAGGCTGAGCACTGGTTGCGCGTCCAGAACACGGTTGATCACTCCCATCCCCGCTTCGTACCCAAGCAGTTCGGTTCGCAAACACCTGACCCCCGTCACGAGGCACAGCGCGGAAGGGGAGGGATTCGAACCCCCGGGGCTCATCACCCAACGGTTTTCAAGACCGCCGCATTCGGCCGCTCTGCCACCCTTCCTGCAATCGAGCACGTTAACTCGGCTGATGGGTGCCGACGTCGGCGGTTCCGTTAGGGTCGGGCGGCCCGCCTCACAGGGGCGGTACGAGGGGGCTCCGTATGGAACGCGGTTGGAAGGTGCTGGCCACGACGTCGATCGGCTCGCTGATGGTCTTCCTCGACACGAGCATCCTGAATGTGGCGTTCCGCTCGATGGTGAAGGACTTCGGCCCGGGAAGCCAGCAACAACTCACGTGGGTGTTCAGTGCGTACAGCATCGCCTTTGCCGCTGCGCTCCTCACTGCGGGGCGAGCGGCGGACCGGATCGGGCGCAAACGCATGTTCCTCATCGGCGTCGTGGTGTTCGCAGTCGGTTCCGGCCTCTGCGGGATCGCTCCGAACGTGGGACTGCTGATCGCCTCACGGGTCGTGCAAGCCCTCGGCGGCGCGCTCATCGTCCCGAGCGCGCTCGCTCTGATCCTGCCGGAGTTCCCCCCCGAAAGGCGCTCCGTGGCCATCGGCATCTCGGGCGCAATCGGCGGGCTGTCCGCGGCCTTCGGGCCGGCCATCGGCGGAGTGCTTGTGGAGGCGTTCGGCTGGCGTTCCGTCTTCACCATCAACCTGCCGCTGAGCGTGCTCGCCATCGTTGTCGGCTCGCGCATCCTGCGAGAATCAAAAGACGCAACGGCCGTTGCCATGCCCGACCCGCTCGGCGGACTTCTGGCCATTGCCGGTGTCGGACTCCTCACTGCGGCCGTCGTCGAGGGGGACAACTGGGGATGGTTCTCACTTCGTGTGGTCGGTGCCGTCGTGTTGTCGATTGCCGTGCTCGTGCTGTTCGTCGTGCGATCGAGCCGCCATCCGATCCCGGTCATCGATCTGTCGCTGTTCAAGCTCCGCTTCTTCTCCGCTGCCAACCTGTCGAGCCTGTTGTTCTCGATGGGCTTCTTCGGGATGTTCTTCGTGAACGTGCAATTCCTGCAGAGCGTCTACGGCTACTCACCGATCCGTTCGGGGCTGGCATCGAGCCCCGGACCGGTGATGGCGGCGATCTTCGCCGGACCAGCCGGCAACTGGGCGCAACGACGCGGGCACAAGCAGATCATCGTTCCGGGCCTCGCGTTGTTCTCGCTCGGTATGGTCCTGCTGGCGCTCACCGTGACGCCCACGACCTCCTATTGGACAAGCTTCTTCCCGGCCTACGCGATCACCGGACTCGGCGTCGGGCTCACCATCTCGACCCTGGGTAGTGCGTCGAACGCCTTCCTCCCGCCGAACCGTTTCGGGATGGGCTCCGCCATCGGCGCAACAGCGCGGCAGTTTGGCGCTGCGCTCGGGGTAGCCGGCGTGAGCGCAATTCGCGCCGGTGCCTCTGACGCCGACGTGATGATTGGGTTCCGGCGGGCGTGGGTATTCGTGATCGTGACGTCGGTGCTTGCCGGAATCGCCATGTACGCGTTCTTCCGGAAGCCGAGTGAGGCGGAGATCGCCGCTTCGCGGGTACTTCCTGCGCCGGCGCCGGCCTGAACCCGCCCGGCTGGGCCGCACTCTGGCGTGAGATCAGACCGATTCCTCGGTCGCGGCCACGCCAGAGCGACCGACGTGTGGCCGACCCTGATCAGGCCGGTCCAGATCAGGCCGGCTCGTTTTCAGAAGGTGGCGTTCTCGTCCTGACAGGGGCGATCGATCTGCAGCTTCGAAGCCCCGAAGCGGAAGGCGCTCATACCGGCGGGCAGACGCCCGACCTCGGCGGCGGTGAGCGGTCTGGCTTCGAACGGCGCCAAGCGGCGCACCACGCGCGGGTCGACGGCGAACGGCGCCGACTGCAGGCATACCCGGGCACCATGCGCAGTGGTCCAGGTCGTTCCGTTGCACGCGGGAGCGACAACTACTGAACGACTCGCCGAGGGCACGGCATCGGACCCGGCCAAACCGGCAACACCGACGAGTGCCCCGGCACCGATGCCGCACGCCGCTAGCCACCGAAGATACCTCTGCTCACGCATCATGAAAAGATCGTACGCCTCGGACCGCCGCTTGCCTACCCCGACTTGCCTACCCCGGGACCTGTCTACCCCGACTTGCCTACCCCGGACCTGTCAGCCCTTCGCAGCCAGTTCGGCGACGATCTGGGCCATCAGCTCGCCCGCTTCGGTCGGGTTCAGGCCGACCCGCACACCGGCCGCGGCCAACGCGTCCATCTTGCCTTGGGCAGTGCCCTTCCCGCCGGAGACGATGGCGCCGGCGTGGCCCATCTTCTTGCCGGCCGGCGCAGTGACGCCGGCGATGTAGGCCGACATCGGCTTGGTGACGTTGGCTTTGATGAACTCGGCCGCCTCTTCCTCGCCCGTGCCGCCGATCTCGCCGATCATGATGATGGCCTTCGTGTCGGGGTCCTTCTCGAACTCCGCCAGCACGTCGGTGAACGAGGTTCCGGGGACGGGGTCGCCGCCGATGCCGACGCACGTGGTGACGCCGATGCCGAGCTGCTTCAGCTCATAGAGCGCCTGGTACGTGAGCGTGCCGGAGCGGCTCACGATGCCGACGTTCGGCCGACCCTCGATGGGCGGCAGCGCGATCTCACCGGCGGTGATGCCGATGTTGGTCTTTCCCGGACTGATGATGCCGGGGCAGTTCGGGCCGAGCAGACGCGTGTTGGGGTACTCGCGCTTCAGGAGATTGAACGTCTTGGCCTCGTCCTGGGCCGGGATGCCCTCGGTGATGCAGACGATGAACGCGATGCCGGCAGCCGCGGCCTCGAGGATGGCGGCCGACGCCGCTTTCGGTGGCACGGTGACGAAGCTGGCGTTGGCACCAGTAGCGGCAACGGCTTCGGCCACGGTATTGAACACCGGTATGCCTTCGACGTCCGTGCCGCCCTTGCCGGGCGTGACACCCCCGACGATCTGGGTGCCGTATGCCCTGTTGCGCAGGCCGTGGTACTTGCCCTGTCCGCCGGTCAGACCCTGGACGATGACCTTGGTGGTTTCGTCAACGAAGATGCTCATATGTGTGCGTACTTTCCCTGGATCTCTCGGCGCGCTTACTTGTTCGCGAGCTCGACGGCGGCCCGGGCCGCCTCGAGCATGGTCGGCTTGCTGGTGAGCTGCGACTCGGGGATGCCTGCATTCGCAAGGATCTCGCGGCCTTCCTCGGCGTTGGTGCCATCGAGGCGGATGACGATCGGCGCCTTGAGCGCGACGCGCTTCAGGGCCTCGACGATGCCCTTCGCCACCTCTTCGCCGCGAGTGATGCCACCGAAGATGTTGATGAAGATCGACTTCACCTTCGGGTCGGTGTTGATCACTTCGAGGGCGCCGGCCATCACGTCAGCGTTGGCACCGCCGCCGATGTCGAGGAAGTTGGCCGCAGATCCGCCGACCTGATTCACGACGTCGAGCGTGCTCATGGCCAGACCGGCGCCGTTGGCGATGATGCCGACCGTGCCGTCGAGGCCGATGTACTGCAGGCCTTTCGAGTGAGCAAGAGTCTCGCGGGAGTCACGGATCACTGTCTCCTCATACTCGGCCCAGTCGTGGCGGAACATCGCGTTCTCGTCGAGCGACACCTTGGCGTCGAGGGCGAGCACCTTGCCCTCCGGTGTGAGCACCAGCGGGTTGATCTCCGCCAGATCGCAGTCGCCCTCGGTGAAGCAGGTGTAGAGCTGCACCAGGATGGCGGCCGCCTGATCGATGGCCAACGGGTTCAGCTTGGCGTCGACACAGGCTTGGCGGGCCGTCTCGAGCGAAATGCCGTCGACCGGATCGATCCACAGCTTCACGATCGCACCGGGATTGGTGACCGCGACCTCTTCGATCTCGACGCCGCCCTCGGCGCTGAGCATGAGGAGGTGCTTCTTCGCGGCACGGTCCAGCGTGTAGCTGGCGTAGTACTCCTCGGCAATGTCCGACGCGTTGGCCACGAACAGGCGCTTCACGACGTGGCCCTTGATGTCGAGACCGAGGATGTCGCCGGCATGGAGACGTACCTCGGCAGCGTTGTCGGCCAGCTTCACGCCGCCGGCCTTGCCACGCCCGCCGACCTGTACCTGGGCCTTGATGACGACCGGGTAACCGGCCGCCTCGGCCACGCGCACGGCTGTCTCGACGTCATCAGCGATGCCGCCCGACGGGACAGGGAGGCCGAAGCGAGCGAACTCGGCGCGACCCTGATATTCGAAGAGGTCCAAGGGGAAATGTCCTTCCGGCGGTTGAGCCCTGATGCGACGGGAAAGGTCTTGCGATCGAAGCGGCGAGCATCCTACTGACGCGCCTGACCGCGGGGGCCAAACGGCGCGCCGAGGGCACACGCGCTTCGGTAGTGCCTCGGCCGTGGGGATGGCAGACGATACTGGAGACGTGTCCGGACCCAGCCCCGACGACGCCACTTGGCGTCCCCCCTCCCGGGCCAGCCGTTCGGCCCACAACCGCCGTCTGTTCGCCGCCATCGCCCTCGCCATCGCGGTCGGCGCGGGCGTCCTTGTCATCTTCGCCCGCTACGCCAGCCGCAAGCCCGAGAACATCAACCTTGGCGGCCGGACGTTCGTGATCCGCAACGCCACTCGGCAGGCCGAACAGGCCAAACTCGGACCGCTGTTCTTCAACGACCTCGTGAGGGACAACCGGCCGCTGCCGCTCGTCCTCTCGTCGCTGGGCGGTACTGACTGGGCTGCGCTCAACGCCATCCCGCCGGGGTCGGGTGAGCGCTGTGCAGTGACGTGGGATCAGGGCCGCAACGTGTTCGTCGATCCGTGCACGAAGGGCATCTATGCGCCCGACGGACTGGCCGACGATGGTCGCTCGCTCATCCGATACCGGGCCGCGGTGAACGCGAAGGACCAGCTGGAGATCGATCTGAACCGGACGTACTCTGGGCCAGGCGCGCCGGCTGCTTCGGCGGCCTCTTCGACGGCCGCGCCGTGAGGTGCCGACTCAGCTCCCGGTGAAGAGCGCTCGAACCTCGGCCCGCTGCACCTTCTCGGTTCCGGTCCGTGGCAACTCGTCGACCACCAGCCAGCGCGTCGGCAGCTTGTACGCCGCGAGCTTCTCTGCGGCGAAGGCGGCAACCGCGTCGACGTCGATGACCGCGCCCGCCTCACGCCGCAGCGCTGCGGCCGGTACCTGACCGAGCCGGACGTCGTCGAGTCCGACCACCGATGCCTCGGCCACGCCCTCGAACTGTTCAAGCACAGCCTGCACCTCTGCTGCGAAGACGGAATAGCCGCCGACCTTGATGACGTCCTTGGCCCGGCCCGCGAACTCGACCGTACCGAGCATCGCTCGCCTGGCCAGATCACCGGTGCGCAGCCAGCCATCGCTCGTGACCGCATCCTTCGTCGCCGCCTCGTTGCCGTGATACCCGCGCAGCACCCCAGGACCGCGCACTTCGAGGTTCCCGATCTCGCCGATCTTCACCTCGTCGCCGTCGTCGTCGACCACCCGCAGTTGGTTCGACGGCAGTGGGATGCCAATGGGTTTCGACAGCAGCCCGCCGGCGAACGGTGGAGTCACCTTGAACGCCACACCACCGGCCAGCTCGACCATGCCGTAACCCTCCACGAACAGCGCCTCGCCGACGCTGCCTACGAACGGCAGCGTCACCGTCGCACCCATCCTCTGGAACGCACGGGCCAGATCGGGTGGCATCGCATCTGCGCCCGACATCCAAACCCGCACACTCTTGAGGTCGCGCTGCTCGGCGCCGGCCTCGACCATCATCCGGAACATAGTAGGTACACCAATAAAAAGTGAGGACCTCCTGGACTCGATGGCGTCGAGCACCTCGACCGGGTTGAACTTCGGCAGCACGTAGGCCCGAACGCCCGACAGCATGAGCCCCAACAGGCCGACGAATCCCATGATGTGAGCGATCGGAAGCGCGAAGACGGCCTCGTCGTCGCGGAGTGACGTCGGCATCGCGGCGCTGCGGCGGAGGCCGGCGAGCAACCCCTTGTGCGTGAGGCGTGCACCCTTCGGAAGCCCGGTGGTTCCCGAGGTGTAGAAGATCGCGGCGACATCGTCGGCCTCGACAAAAACTGTGGGGGCGCTTCCTTTCTGTCGAGACTCACTGGTAAGCGCGCGTAGATCATCGAGAATGAGAGTTGCGCCGGAGTCAGCCACCACGTGGTCGATCTCGGCCTTGCGCATCTTGTCGTTCACCGGCACCGCGATACCCCCGGCCCGACAGACGGCAAGGCATGCGAGGAAGAACTCGACTCCATTGGGAGCGCGGATCACGACGCGGTCTCCGGCGTCGATCCGGCCGGCAATGCCTGCGGCCCATGTCTCGACGGTCGCGGCGATGTCCGCACCGGTCCACGTAGACCCCGACGGCGTGGCAACAAGCATGCGACTGCCATGCGCCGCACCGATGCGCTCGGCCAGATCGGCCAAGGTGAGATCGCCGGTGAAGGCAAGCCGAAGCCGGTCGATCGATCCCATGGACCGACGCTACCGGCTCCTGATCCGCCGAGCAGCGGTGGCTGAACGGTGTTTCGTCAGTTCCTCACAGGTTCTCACCGATCACTCATCAGAATGTCCTTGCTGCTTCATCAATGCCACGGATAGTGAGCGCCGTCGCCGGGAAACGCCCGGCACACCAACAGAACCGACGGACGATGCGCACTCGGAACTTCCTCGCCGCTGCAGCTCTCGCGCTCGGAGCGGTCACCGCTCCTGCAGCACTCGCAGTATCTCCCGCCTCCGCCGCCTGTGCCACCGGCGCATGGTCACCGACCGCGGCCGGAAGGCCCGCCAGCTTGAGCCCCGGTGGCGCCCAGGGCGTCTACGTCTGGCACGACAGCGACGGCTGGCATCTTCGGGCCACGCATCCTGGAACGTCACGGGTGGTCTTCAGCGGTGTGATCGATTCCTCGGGAGGCATCAGCAGTGTGAAGCGGGCACTCGAGAGCAACGACGTCGCCTACGAAGCTTCGGGCAGCCGGATCAAGCTCACGTTCATGAACCGTGGCCGCATCGATGGCATCGACTTCGTCGTCGGCTGTAGCAATCGCTTCACGGTGTCGGCCGACGTCAACGGCTCGCCCATTGCGAACACCAGCGTCTTCCTCGGCAGCGGATCGGTCAACCCGACCTCCGTGCCGTTCGCCCTCGAGCGTTCCTGACGGCGCGCTCGCTGGCTGCGGCCCCGGGCTCGCTCCGGGGCCGCAGGTTTCACTCCCAGCCGAGTCTGCACACATGCGACTTTCGAAATCATACGCGCGCTGATAGTCAGTGCGCTTTCTTCAACGGTGTGAACGCCAGCAGGAACCGCTTCTCCCCGACCCCCACGAAACGAACGATGGCCTCGGTCTTGTCGCCTGCACCCATCAGCTCGACGATGCGCCCCTCGCCATAGCGGGTGTGAACGATGTCGTCACCAGCCTGCAGGCCAAGCGCTTCGGCCCCCGTGGTGGACACCGGAGCGGAGCTGGCCGACCGAATTGCGGCCTCGACCACGTCATCCTTGTGGCGGGCTGCGCCGAACACGCGACCCGACGGAATGCCGTCGTCCCCCTCGCCCCGCGTCGACCGGTCTCCCTGCCAAGAACGTCCGGAGCCCGAGCCGTAGGAACCGTTCGACCATCCCGGGCTCTGCTGCGAACGCCGCGGCTCCCCGACGTTGCTCACGAGGTCAGCCGGGATCTCGCTTATGAAGCGGCTCACCGGGTTGTACTGGGTGGAGCCGAAAAGGCTGCGACACCAGGCGTGCGTGAGGTAGAGCCGCTGTCGGGCCCGAGTGATGCCGACGTACGCCAGGCGGCGCTCCTCCTCCAGCTCCTCGGGCTCGCCGAGCGACCGGATATGGGGGAACACGCCATCCTCGAGGCCAATGACGAACACCACCGGGAACTCGAGGCCCTTTGCTGTATGTAACGTCATCAGCACGACCTGGCTGTCGTCGTCGGTCACCTCCTCGGCATCAGCCACGAGCGACACGGTTTCGAGGAACTCCTCGAGCGTCTCGAACTCCTTCGCCTGACCTACGAGCTCGGCCAGGTTCTCCAGCCGACCGGCCGACTCGATCGAGTTCTCGGCCTCGAGATCGGCGACATAGCCGGTCTTGTCGAGGACCGCCTGCAACACGTCACCCGGACCGCCTTCGACAAGACGGAGCTCATCGAGCAGCGACAGGAAGCTGTTCACACCGGCCAATGCCCGCCCGGTGAGACCCGCTTCTTCTGCATGCGGCAGCCCTTCGGAGAAGGTCCGCCCGTGCCCGCGAGCCCAGTTGTCGACACGTCCGACGGAGGTTTCGCCGATGCCGCGCTTCGGCACGTTGATGACCCGCTTGATCGACACCTCGTCGGCCGGATTCGTAAGCGCACGTACGTACGCGAGGACGTCCTTCACTTCACGGCGGTCGTAGAACTTCGTGCCGCCGACGACCTTGTAGGGGATGCCGACGCGGACGAGCTGCTCCTCGATGACCCGGCTGGACGCATTGGTCCGATAGAAGACGGCCATGTCGCCCCAGCGCGTGTCGTCGGTGACGTGCAGTCGGGCCATCTCTCTTGCGATCCACCCCGCTTCATCACGCTCGTCCTCGGCGTGGTAGCGGGTGATCGGGAAGCCGGCGCCGCTGTCGCTCCACAGGTGCTTCGGCTTTCGGCTCGTGTTGTTCGCGATGACGGCGTTCGCGGCA
>JAYUDQ010000554.1:0-1538 GCA_043739745.1 Acidimicrobiia bacterium
AAAGCCGCTACCACCGGCTTTCGACGACAATGTTCAAGCGCTGGGACCGACTCTGGAGGTCAGTCCCGCAGGTGCTTCCAGTTGCCGAGGAACGTGAGCACGCCCTCCGTCTCGTGCACCACCGCCGGATCGACCTCGAAGCGACAGCCGTTCTGCCACCAGTCGTAGGTCTGCGCGTAGACGTTGTCCTGCATCGCGGCGCTGATGTCGTACGTGCCGGGCAGCAGCGACAGACGGTCGATCTCATAGTCGAACGAGCCCGATCCGTCGAGCGTGTCCGGCACCACGCCGTACTCGCGGATGTTGACCCCGGTGATGTGCACGCCGTCGATGCGATGGATGGCGAAGCCGAGGACGGGCCGAACGAGTGGCCCGCCGTTGACCTTGTAGCGGATGCGCACGATGACCCTGTCGCCGGTGCACACACGGGTTGCAGCGACGCCGTCCTTGACGATCTCGATGCTCTCCATCGTCGCCTCACCACTACCCCACCGTGTGCCGGCGGTGCCTTCGTGGTGGATCTGCCCGATGTGGACGTTCCCCAGGTAGCGGTCGATAACCTCGGTCGCCGGCCCGACCATACGCAGCTTCCCGTGGTCCATCCAGGCGAGGCGGTCACACATGGCCCGCACCGAGCCCATGGCGTGGCTCACGATCACGATCGTCTTGCCCGACGCCTGCATCTCGGCGAACTTCTCGGCGCACCGCCGCTGGAACGATTCGTCGCCGACGGCCAGCACCTCATCCACGAGCAGCACATCAGGATCGACGTTGATGGCGACCGAGAACCCTAAGCGCACATACATACCCGACGAGTAGTTCTTCACCGGCTGATCGATGAACTTCTCCAACCCGGCGAAATCGACGATGTCGTCGAACTTCAGCTGCAGGTCCTTCTTCGACAGGCCCAGGATCGATCCGTTGAGGTAGACGTTCTCGCGGCCCGACAACTCGGGGTGGAAGCCGGCGCCGAGCTCAAGCAACGCGCTCACCTTCCCGCGCACGCTCACCTTGCCGCGGTCGGGCCGCAGGATGCGGGCCATGCACTTGAGCATCGTCGACTTGCCCGAGCCGTTCTCCCCGATGATGCCGAACGTCTCGCCTTCGCGGATGTCGAAGCTGACATCGTCGATGGCCCAGAACTCCTCGAACTTCGCCCGCCGCTTGCGCATCACGGTGGCCTTCAGGCTGTCGTTGCGCTCGTGGTACAGCCGGAACCGCTTCGCCACATGATCGACGACGATCGCTGGTTCGCCGGCCGTGAAGTGACGCCGCTCATAGGCAGTGGTGATCGACTTCGGCTCGTCAGGCGCGAGGCCGGAGTCGGTCGTGCTCGCCACCGGATCCATCGCACCCGAGTCCATCACAGCTCTTCTGCGAAGCGGGGCTCGAGCCGGCTGAACACGGCCCAGCCGAGGAACAGCGCGGCGAACGAGGCAACTGCGCAGGCCACGAACGTCTGCACCGGCGGCATGCGCTGGTCATAGAAGCAGTTCCGGTAGGCATCGGTGAAGCGGAGCATCGGGTTCAGGCCGTAG
>JAYUDQ010000555.1:0-10829 GCA_043739745.1 Acidimicrobiia bacterium
CGGCCCGACCCCGGTGGCGGCAGGCGATCACCGCTCGGGTCGCCGCCGTCGGGACGTGGTTCGACCATCGTCATGCGCGGCACATTTCACTGATCCGCCGACTCGTATGCCGTCCGCCGGGCATCAAGTACCGAGCCGTTCTCGGACGCCCGGCTGGACACCGTTGCGCCACGCAAATGCATCCATGGAAGCCCTTCCTTCGGGTTGCACCCGGAGGATGCGCAGCATGCCCTCTCCCGTTGCGACCCGAACCATAGAGCGACTCTCCACGATCGTGCCGGGCGCAAACCGGTCGTTCGGCATTTCGCCTGGCACGCACGTGTCCTCTCGGGCACAGCTCATTTCTGAACCTCCGCGCAACGTCGCTGACGGTTCGATCGGCACCGAATCCATCGGCTCGGCGAGGGCTTCGAGAACCTTCACGCGCTTCCCCCGGAACACCGTCCACGCCGTACCGAGGCGCGTGAGGCGACCGAGCGCAGACGCAGGACGCGTCCAGTCGATGGCGAACTCCGACGGATCGAGCTTCGCCGCATAGGTGGGCTCGCCGCGCTGCGCCACCGCAGTCCCGGGGTCAAGGGGACCCTCGGCCAGCGCATCGACGAGCATCTGGGTCCCGATGGCCACGAGACGGTCCCGCAGTGCGGCAGCCGATTCATGGACATCGATCGGCGTCATCACCCGCCGGTAGACAGGACCGGTGTCGAGACCCGCCTCGAGGGCCATGAGGCACACCCCGGTCTCCGCATCGCCGGCGAGTACCGCCCGCTCCACCGGCGCCGCGCCTCGCCAACGCGGAAGCAGCGAGAAGTGGAGGTTCACGAAGGGGAGCACGTCGAGGAGATTGGGTTTGATGAGCCGGCCATAGGCGACGACCACACCGAGCTCGGCGCCGGCTTCGACCGCCCCGAGGATGCTGTCCGGACCACTGCTGACCGCAATATTCAGTTCGCGTGCCGCGACCTTCACGGGCGATGGCACCAACGCCCCGCCGCGGCCGCGCTTGCGGTCCGGTTGCGAGACGACCAGCAGCACGTCGTGTCCCGCCGCGACGAGTCCTCGTAGCGGCGGAACCGCAGCCTCGGGCGAGCCGAGGTAGACGAGCTTCACGTTCGCGCCATGTCAGGAAAGACCCGGAAGGCGGAGGCCGAACGCGTTGGGCGGCTTGGGCGCCTCGACGGGCGTGTCGAGGAGGCGGTTGCGCAGTGTCCGCAGAGCGTCGGCCCGCTGCTCGTCGTCGAGGTAGTCGATGAGGAGCTTGCCGTCGAGGTGGTCGAGCTCGTGCTGGAACAGTCGGGCCATGACCTCATCGGCCTCGATGCTGATCTCCTGGCCCTCGAGGTCGTACCCGGTGATGTGGACCTCCTTGGGACGCACGATCTCCCACGAGAGGCCGCGCACCGAAAGGCACCCCTCGTCGTACGTCCACTCGCCGCGCGACTCACTGATCACGGGGTTCACGAGGACTTTGACGCCCTGACCGTCACGGAGGTCGTAGACGAACAGCCGCTTCTGCACGCCGATCTGGGGCGCCGCCAGGCCGAGCCCCCCGGCCTCGACCATCGTCGGGACCATGTCCTCGGTGAGCTTCACCAGTGCACCGTCGACGTTGGTGACGTCGGCTGCGATCTGGCGCAGGACCGGGTCACCGAACTGTCGGACGTCATATGCAGCCATAGCAACACGTTACCCACCCCAACCCGCTAGCCGGGCCCGTCCAACGGCTCCTGCGGTCTGTCGAAGCGTTTGAGACGGGACCGAAACCGAGGCCGGCGGCTTCGTTCGTCAGCGGATTCGTCAGCCCGTGAGCGCCTCGGCCAGGGCGGCGAAGATCTCGACATGCGCCGTGAGGTCGTCGTCGCTGTGCATCATCGATACCAGCCACTGGTCGTCGAGCCCGGGGGGCAGGAGCAGTCCCCTGTTCACGCACCACAGCCAGGTCACGTACGCCAACGTGAAGTCGGTCGCCTTGTAGTCGCGGTAGTTCCGGATGGGCTTGCGCGACCAGGTGACGCATCCCTTGGCCCCGAGCTGCACCGTGTGGGCCGGGAGCTCGAACGCACGGATCACGGCGTCGAGCTGCGTGACCATCCGGGCATTGCGGGCAATGGCGGTGTCGATCGCCTCGCGGGTGCAGATGTCCCGTAGGACGGCCAGCGCCGCGACGCTCACCAGCGGGTTGCCGTTGAACGTGCCGAGGTGCAGGACGGAGCCGTCGGTGATCATCGACATGATGTCGGCGCGGCCGCCGAAGGCACCGATCGGGAGACCGCCGCCGATCGACTTGGCCAGCGTGACGAGGTCGGCCTGCACGCCGTAGTGGCCGGTGGCACCGCCCCAACCGGCGGTGATGCCGGTCTTCACCTCGTCGAAGATGAGCACGGTGCCGTAACGCTTCGTGATGGCCCGCACGGCCTGGAGGTAGCCGGGCTGCGGAAGGCAGATGCCGATGTTCTGCATGCACGGTTCGACGATGAACGCGGCGACGTCGCCCTTCGCCAGCGCACGCTCCATCGCCTCGGCATCGTTGAAGGGCACGACCGAGACCTCGTTGAGGAGGGCCATGGGAATGCCCTTCGTAGCGGGAACCGAACGTGGTGACCGCGGCGGACCGGCGACATCGAGCGACGGCTTCATGGACACCATCACCTCGTCGTGATGGCCGTGGTAGCCACCTTCCACCTTGACGATGCGGTCTCGGCCGGTGAAGGCACGAGCGGCACGAAGGGCGTCGTGGGTGGCCTCGGTGCCGGAGTTGGTGAAGCGCACCAGATCGAGGCCGAACCGGGCCTTGAGGTGCTCGGCCACATCAGCGTTGGTCTCGCAGGGCGTGACGAACAGCGTTCCCCGGTCGATCTGCTCGTGCAGTGCCTTGGCCAGGACGGGGTGGCTATGACCGGAGAACAGCGCGCCAAACCCCATGTTGAAGTCGATGTAGCGGTTCCCGTCCAGGTCCCACAAGTGGGCACCTTCGGCCTTCGCGGCCATGACGGGATGAGGGTCATAGAACTGGAACGAGGAAGCGACACCCGACGGGAGAGATTCCCAGGCCCGGAGGTTCGCCTCCTGGGACTTGCGGGTCCGGCGCCGGTACGTGACCAGCTCCTGCTCGGTGATGCGCTCGGCCGTGCGGTTGAGGGCACGGGCCTGCGCTCCGGTCTGCTGCGGATGGCTGACGTCGAGAACGGTGGTTCCGCTCATGCGTAACACCCCCTTCAGGGTACGGAAAGCGTAGCCCAGAAGCCCCTACAGCGAGGGATTCGAAGCGTGAAGTCACGAAATCGCAACACTCCGTACCAAACCGCGACACAGGCAGCGGGCCATCCGACCCATCGCCAGTCGATGCAGACTCTCGGTTGACGAACCCCGCCCGACCTTGTCTGCGGCGGCGTTCTGGAACACCGCCGCCAATCGAATCAGTACGGCTCGGCCGGCGCCTCGAACGGTGCGGGCGAACCCCACGTGTCGTGGAAGACGACCTTGGCAATGGGCTTGCGGTCAGGCACTCCCCATTTGCCGGTCGGGTAGCCCATAGGGATGCAGGCGTGCTGGATCCACTTCTCGCCGTCGGGGATGCCGAGGATCGCCGCCGTTTCCTTGGCCGCGAATCCGCCGAGCACGGTCGTGACCGTCGATCCGATTCCCTCGGCGCGCGCGGCGAGGCACATGCTCCACAGAGCGGGCCAGATCGAGCCGGGGTTGAGGTTCGTCTGCGAGAACCCGAACACGAGCAGTGGCGTCTCCCCGAAGTGCTCGGCCAGATGCTCGCTGGAGTTCAGGACCCGGGCCACCTGCTGCGTGCGCCGGTCGGTCGAGCCTGACGCGACCGCAGCGCGGACCTCGTCGTTGGCCGCCTTGTAGTGGGTGCCGAAGAGTTGCGTGAGCGCCGCCTGATAGTGCACGCCCAGAGCCTCGATCTTCGCCCGGTCCGTCACCGTCATGAACCGCCAGTCCTGTGCATTGCCGCCGGTCGGGGCGCGAAGCCCGGCATCGAGGATTCGCCCGATGACGTCCCCCGGAACGGGCTGTGTGGTCATGCGGCGCATCGCACGGGTGGTGTACAGGGCTTGGTAGACGTCCATGCGACGCACTCTCGCGTCCCCGGCGCAGCCGGCGCCAGCCAGCCGGCCGGGAATTGATCGTGCAGTTGGCCCTCTCGCCGCGACCTTCGTAACCTCACCGCCCCGATGGCCCTCTCTCTCGCCCCCCATGCAGACTCGATGCCCGATGCGGTTGCCCTCGCCGACGGTGATCGCGAGTTGAGCTGGCCCGAGGTCAACAGCGCCGTCAACCGGGCCACCAATGCCATGCTGGCCATGAACCTCGGTGACGCTCTCCGCGTGTCGGTCTTCGCCCGGAACTCGACGGAGGTCGTGCTCGCCCACTACGCCGCGCTCTGCGCTGGGGTGTCGAGCGTGCCAACCAGCTCCCTGCTCGGTGCCGACGAGCTCGCCTACGTGCTTACGGACTCCGGCGCGAAGGCGGTGTTCGCGGGCCCGGAGACGCTTGACGTTGCCGTGCAGGCTGCGCGTGCTGCCGGAGTACCAAGGGTGATTGCCTGGCGGGTCGACCGTACGCGCACTGATGATCTGTGCACGGACGATGTGCGCGTCCAGCCTTGGGACGAATGGCTTCGTGGCGTCCCCGACGAGGAGCCGACGACGTGGCAGGCACCGAACCTGCCGCTGCTCTACACGTCCGGCACCACAGGACGGCCGAAGGGGACCCACATCCGCACGTTCCCGCCGGTCCTCGAGACGGTCGCCGATTGGATCCCGACGCTGGGCGCCGGCCTGGTCGGTGCAGGTAAGACCCATCTGGTCGTCGGGCCGCTGCACCACACGGGACCGTTCATCGCGCTCCGCTACCTCGCCGCGGGATCACCGGTGATCGTGCTGCAGCGCTTCGACGCGGTGCAGCTCCTGCGGATGATCGACCATCACCGCGTGGCCTCGAGCCTGATGGTCCCGACGCACTTCACCCGGCTGCTCGCAGTCCCGGTCGAAGAGCGGACGAACTACGACGTGTCGTCCCTGGAGTGGGTGGCCCACACGGGCGCAGCGACGCCCATCGACGTGAAGCGGGCCATGATCGAATGGTTCGGCCCCGTGCTGTTCGAGGCCTACGGCGCGAGTGAGTCGGGCACGGTGTGCGCCATCTCGTCAGCCGATTGGCTCGCGCACCCTGGCTCGGTGGGGCGGTGCACGCCCGGCTTCACCGTGACGGTGCTGGACGATGACGGAAACGAAGTGGCGACCGGAACGTCGGGACGGCTGTACTTCGTCGACAACTCCGGCCGGGGGATCGTGTACCACAACGACCCCGCGAAGACGGGTTCGGTGCATGTCCGTCCGGGCGTGTTCACCATCGGCGAGGTGGGCTACGTCGATGAGGACGGGTTCGTGTTCATCACCGATCGGACGAGTGACATGGTCGTATCCGGTGGCGTGAACGTGTACCCGGCCGAGGCGGAGCAGGCACTGATCCAGCACCCCGCAGTCCGCGACTGCGCCGGCATCGGCGTGCCCAACGCGGACCTTGGCGAGGAGCTGAAGATGCTTGTCGAGTTGGAGGACGGCGTAGTATCCCCGGCGACGGATGCGCTCGCGGCGTTCTGTCGTGAGCGCCTTGCGGGCTACAAATGCCCGCGTACCTTCGACGTCGTCGAGTCGGTCGGCCGCACGATCATGGGCAAACTGGACAAGCGGGCGCTGCGCCGGCCGTACTGGCCCAGCGACCGCACCATCGGCTGAGACCGCCCGAGGACGGATCGGGCCGGACACCCGGCCTCAGCGCGTCTCCTGGTTCAGTACGTTGTCCCAGACGTCGGCGAGGACACGTTGGTCGGCGTCGGTGACCTTCGACAGAAACAGATCACGGATTCCGCCCAGGTGGATGCGTCCGGCCTTGACGAACATCTTGCGCCCCTCGCGGGTGAGCACGGCATGCTGCCGGCGGGCGTCCTCGGGGCAGGGTCTGCGCTCGACGTAGCCGCGCTTGACCAGCCGGTCGACGAGCCGGGTGACGCCGCTCGGTGTCAGCAGCACGAGGTCGGCCAACTCGGTCATCGCGATGCGCCTCTCTGGGTGTTCATTGAGATGCAGCAGGACTTCGTACTCGCTCATGTCGAGCTGGTACTCCGCCTCCAGGTGACCAGCCATCACGACCATGAGGTGGCGATGCGCGCGCATGAACCCTCGCCAGGCCCGCAGCTCGACGAGCGTGAGGGTTGCTGGAGGCTTCGCACGGGACATCTTCGGCTGCATGCTCATCCTAACTTTTACTTGACTGAGCAAAGATATTGGATAATACTTGCTCACACAAACGTTTTATCAAATGCTACATCCGACAACAAAGGAATCTTCTCATGGCTCTCCCCCTCGCCACCGGAACCTGGAACATCGACAAGTCGCACAGTGCAGTCGAGTTCAGCGTGAGGCACCTCGGCCTCACCAACGTACGCGGCCGCTTCGACACCTTCGACGGCGCCATCGTCGTAGGCGACACGCTCGCCGACACGAAGGTCAACGCCGTCATCCAGCTCGGCTCCATCAATACCAACAGCGCCGACCGCGACGCCCACCTCAAGGGGACCGACTTCTTCGGTGTCGAGACCCATACTGACATGACGTTCGAGAGCACGGGGATCGACGGAAGCGGTGACGAATACAAGCTGCACGGCAACTTGACGATGCGCGGCATCACCAAACCGATCACGCTCGATGTCGAGTTCGGCGGCGTCGAGGCCAGCCCGTTCGACAAGACGCCCCGTGCCGGCTTCTCGGCCGAAGGCAGCGTCAGCCGCAAGGACTACGGCATCGACTTCAACGTGCCCCTCGGCGGCGACAAGCTGCTGGTCGGCGACAAGATCAAGATCAACCTCGAGCTCGAGCTACTCGCGCCCGCTCTGTAGCTGGGCGGAGGCGCCGAGGGTGAGTGTGCCAGGGAGGAGCGTGCGACGGAAGGGCGCCTCGAATCCCCGCAGAGGCGCCTAATAACCGAGCCGGTCGAGAGCGGCCGAGCGGCGCTGCCAGTCCTTGTCCACCCTTACGAAGAGCTCCACGTAGGCACCCGGTTCGAGCTGCGCTCGCACCGCGGTGCCTACTGCTTTGAGCACCGAACCGTTCTTGCCGATCACGATCGGCTTCTGCGAGTCCCGCTCGACGAGAATCTCGACCCGAACGAACGGGCCACGGCCTTCGCGCTCCTCCCATTCCGTCACCCGGCAGGCGATCGAATGCGGGAGCTCCTCCGCCGTACGGGCGAGCAGCTGCTCACGTACCAGCTCCGCCACCCAGAACGACTCGGGGGTGTCGCCGAGCATGTCCGCCGGGTAGAACTGCGGGCCGGGCGCCAGCCGGTCGACGAGGGCCTGGACGAACACATCGATCCCTTCGCCCGTCGTCGCCGACACGGGGAAGTACTCGCTGAACTCGAACTCGGCCGACCGGCGAAGCTGGTTGAGCACCTCGACCCGGTTGGCGATGTCGATCTTGTTCACCACGAGGATCGAGTTCTTGGGTGCCCGGGCGGCGACGAAACGATCGCCCTTGCCGAAGGGCATGGTCGCGTCGATCAGCACGCAGACGACATCGACGTCGCCGATCGTCGACGTGGCCGCCTCGTTCGAGCGCTCACCGAGCAGGGACCGCGGACGGTGGATACCCGGCGTGTCGACGAACACGATCTGGGCGTCCGGCATTGTGAGCACACCGCGGATCTGCGTGCGGGTGGTCTGCACCTTGTCGCTGACGATCGACACCTTTGTACCCAGTATGCGATTGAGCAGCGTCGACTTGCCGACGTTCGGCCGGCCCACAAGCGACACGAACCCGGACCGGTACGTGCTCACTCCTCGCCGGCTTCGTCTTCGCCCTCGGGCACCTTCGTGATCCGCACCCGTCCGATGCGCCTGCCCTTGACCTTCTCGGCTCGGAGTTGGTGACCGTCGTAGACGACCGTCTCCCCCTCGTGCGCGACATGGCCGAGGCGGTTGAACAGCAGCCCACCCACCGTGTCCCAGTCCTGATTCGACCATTCCACGTCGAGCAGTTCGTTCAGCTCATCGGTGAGCATCGACGCGGTGACGCGGACGTCGCCGTTCGGTAGCCGCTCGATCTGCGGATCTTCGACGTCGAACTCGTCGACGATCTCGCCGATCAGCTCCTCGATGAGATCTTCGAGGGTGACAAGCCCGGCCGTGCCGCCGTACTCGTCGAGCACGATTGCCATGTGGAACTTCTGTGCCTGCATCTCGCGCATCAGATCGGTGACGTTCTTTGATTCGGGACTGAATCGTGCCGGCCTGGTGATGGACGCAACCGGCTGGTTCTGCTTTCCGTCACGCTGCGCCCGCATCAGGTCCTTGGCGTAGACGATGCCGACGATGTCATCCTTCGACTCGCGGATCACCGGAATTCTGCTGTAGCCCGCGGCGATCGCCACCTCCATCGCGTCGTCGACCGAGCGGCTTGCCTCGACCGTGGTCATATCCGTGCGGGGCTTCATGACCTCACGCACGACGGTGTCGCCGAATTCGATGATCGAATGGATCATCGAACGTTCGTCCTTCTGGATGACGTCTTCATCGAGGGCGGCATCGGCAAGTGCGAGCAGCTCCTGTTCCGATGTGGTGGGCATGCCGTCCAGCTTGCCCTTCACGAGCGCATTCGCGATCACGATCAGCAGTCGCTGAATGAGCCGAACCGGCGGGAAGCGGGTGACGAGATTGATGGGGCCGGCCACGAGCAGCGCGGCGCGGTCGGTGTGCTTGACGGCGTAGTCCTTCGGCACCAGTTCGGCGCCGACGAAGATCACCACGGCCTCAGCCAGGATGCCGATGAGGATGCCCCAGCTCCCGAAGGGCTGCTCGAGGAGGCGGGGCACGATGAAGCCGATCACCAGATGACAGACGAGGAGCATGAACAGGAGCGCGTGCAGCCAGTTGTCGTGGCTTTCCACCAATTTGCGCAGCGTGGCACCGCCTCTTCTGCCTTCGTCCTCAAGCGCTCCGGCTCGAATTCTGGACATGCGCGTCAGCGATGTCTCCGCCATCGCGAAGAATGCGGAAACCGCAAGAAGGGCGAAGACGAGCACAATCTGCGCGATTGTTGGCCCATCGAGCGTGAAACCTTCAGCTGCGAGCACGCTCATTCGCTATTCACCGTGGGCGCGCCACGGTGGAAGCGGTCGAGAAGCTGCTGCTCTCGAGCCTCCATGATCTCCGCCTCCTCGTCGTCCATGTGGTCCATCGACAGCAGATGCAAGATGCCGTGGACCACAAGGAGCGCAAGCTCGTCGTCGAGCGAACCTGAATGGCCGACGCCCTGATGTTCGGCTGCGTTCCGGGCGGCCACGGTCGGGCAGATGAGCACGTCGCCGAGCATCAACGGCGCGTCATCGTCGGTGTCGTCGTCGTCGAACATATCGACCGGACCCGATGCGCCGATGGCCACACGGGCCGATGGTGCGGCCTCCTCGTCGATCGGGAACGACAGCACGTCGGTCGGGCCCGTCTTCCCCATGAAGCGCTCGTTCAGCGCCGCGATGGCCGGCTCATCGACGAAGAGCAGGCACATCTCGACCTCCGGGTCGACCCCTTCCGCGTCCAGCACCTGCGCGGCCAGGCGGCGCCATCGATCGACGTCGACCTCGACGGCGTCCTGCTCGTCGGCCACGAAGACGTCGACGAAGGCGCCGGACGAGGTCGCAGAGGAATCGGATGCCATGTTGTCGCTCATGCCCGTCCCTCCGCCGTCGCCCGCTCATAAGCATCGACAGCGCTCGACCGCGTCATGCCCGTCCCTCCGCCGTCGCCCGCTCATAAGCATCGACAATGTCGGCGACGATCTTGTGCCGCACGACGTCACCGCGAGTGAGCTGCACGAAGGCCAGGCCCTCGATCTCGCCGAGGATCTTCTCGAGGCCGGCGAGGCCGCTGCGGTCGCCTCGCAGGTCGACCTGCGTGACATCTCCGGTGATGACGGCCTTCGAACCGAAGCCGATGCGGGTGAGGAACATCTTCATCTGCTCGGGCGTCGTGTTCTGTGCCTCGTCGAGGATGATGAAGCTGTTGTTGAGCGTGCGGCCCCGCATGAACGCCAGCGGAGCGACCTCGATCGCGCCCTTCTCCATGAGCTTCTGCACCCCTTCGGGCTCGATCATGTCGTACAGCGCGTCGTAGAGCGGCCGCAGGTACGGATCGATCTTGGCCATCAGATCGCCGGGAAGGAACCCGAGCTTCTCCCCCGCTTCGACCGCCGGCCGGGTGAGGATGATACGGCTCACCTGCTTGGCCAGCAGCGCCTGCACCGCAAGGGCGACGGCCAGGTAGCTCTTGCCCGATCCGGCCGGACCGATGCCGACGGTGATGATGTTCTGCGAGATGGCGTCGGTGTAGCGCTTCTGGCCACTCGTCTTGGGCTTCACGCTGCGGCCCCGACCCGAGCGCAGAACCTCGGTGGCCAGCACCTGGCTGGGGCGCTCGTCGGCGCGCACCATGTCGATCGAACGCCCGAGGTTGGTCGGATCTATGGAATGCCCGCCCTCGAGGAGCACGACGAGCTCCTCGAACAGCTTCGCAGCGCGCTCGGCGCCGGCACCCTTCAGCGCGATCTCGTTGCCGCGCACGACGATGGTCGTGTCGGGGAACGCCGACTCGATCTGGCGCAGGTACTCGTCACGATGGCCGAGCAGGCGCATCATGAGGTGGTTGCCGGGGACGAACACCTTCACCGGATCGCCGGCCTTCGGGGTCGCAGGGGGCTCGGCGACGGTCTTGCCGGCCTCAGAGTTGGCGGGCGTAGTTCTCAGGTCAGGCACGTTCAGAC
>JAYUDQ010000556.1:0-1535 GCA_043739745.1 Acidimicrobiia bacterium
AGCTGAGGCAAGTGGCCAGCCCGCTCAAGCTGCACCATGCCCCCGCGCGGCGTGATCGTTGCCTCGAGATGCATTGGCCACGGCGGTGACTCAAAACTGAAGCGCCCCGGGTTTGATGACTGCTCGGGTTATTGGGTGACGACCTCGAGGGCCATCGGGTTTTGACTGTAGTAGTTGGCTTCGGACTCGGCCGGTGTGGTGTAGCCGGCGTTGTCGGTGATCTCGCCGTGGAGGCGTCGGTGGTTGAACCAGTCGACGTAGGTCATTGTTGCGAACTCGACGTCGTCGAGCCCGCGCCACGGGCCTTGCGGGTAGATGAGCTCCCATTTGTAGAGCCCGTTGAAGCTCTCGGCCATCGCGTTGTCGTAGCTGTCGCCCTTCGATCCGACCGACGCGACGATGTCGTTCTCGGCGAGGCGTTCGGAGTAGCGCACGCTGAGATATTGGACTCCGCGGTCGCTGTGATGGACCAGCCGATTCAGGTCGTGGCCGGCGCGTTGGCGGTTGAACACGGCCATCTCCAACGCGTCGATCGCGAGGTCCGAACGCAGCGACCGCGACGCTTGCCAGCCGACCACGAACCGCGAGTAGACGTCGATGATGAACGCGACGTAGACCCAGCCGGAGTGGGTCTTCACGTAGGTCAAATCCGCGACCCACAACCGGCTCGGGGCCGGTGCCCGGAACTTGCGCTCGACGAGATCCGCCGGCCGCGCCTGGCGGTCATCGCTGGTCGTGGTGATCGTGAATGCCTTGCCGCGTCTGGCTCCGGACAGGCCTTGGGCTCGCATCAGCCGCTCGACGGTGCAACGCGCCACACGGATGTGCTCACGGTTCAGCTGGGCCCACACTTTGTCCGCGCCGTAGACGAACAAGTTGGCCTCGAACACGCGCACCACCTCGGGCGTCAGCTCGGCGTCGCGAACAGCACGCTGTGACGGCCCTCGCTTCTTGGCCACCCAGTAGGTGTTCGGGGCGATCTTGCAGCCGTGCTCGGTGAGCACCCTGCAGATCGGCTCGACCCCGAACCGTTCACGGTGTTGATCGATGAACGCGACTATCTCCACGACTGGCGGTCGAGCTCCGCCCCGAAGAAAGCCGATGCAGCTTTCAAGATCTCGTTCGCCCGGCGCAGCTCCCGGTTCTCACGCTCGAGCTCCTTGATCCGCGACCGTTCCTCGGTCGTCACACCCGGCCGCTGACCACCATCGACTTCGGCCTTGCGGACCCAGATCCGCAACGTCTCGTGATTGATGTTGAGCTTCTTCGCGATCGACTCGATCGCCTTCCACTGCGACGGGTACTCGTGCTGATGCTCGAACAGCATCCGCACCGCCCGCTCACGCATCTCATCGGGATACCTCCCGACACGCTTCGCTCCTGACATGACTCCATCCTCTCAAGAGATGGAGCAGTCACCGATCCCGGGGCGCTTCACACCGTGGTCGATCGTCGGCGTGAGCCGTTGCCGCCGGAGCTGATCCAGTATGCGCTCGACACCGCGCACCGGTTGACACGCCAGATCGAACACCACG
>JAYUDQ010000557.1:0-1531 GCA_043739745.1 Acidimicrobiia bacterium
GATTCTCCTGCATGTGCCTCGCGCTCGCCTTCGGGTTGGCGGTCACCGTTGCCGGGGGCATCCAAGCCGGTGCTGCCGAAGCGCCTGTGGGTCTCGCCACAGCTGCCAGCTTCGCCGTTCTCGCCGGACAAACGGTCACCAACACCGGCCCGTCCGTGATCAATGGCGACGTCGGGGTAAGCCCCGGCAGTGCTGTGACAGCCTTCCCGCCCGGCATGGTCAACAATGGCACGATCCACGCCGCCGATGCTGTCGCGGCTCAGGCTCAGGCCGACACAACCACCGCATACAACGACGCGGCGGGCCGGTCGCCGTCGGCAACCGTGACCGCTGACCTCGGCGGGCGGACGCTCGTGGCCGGCGTGTACACCGGAGGTACCCTCGGACTCACCGGGACGCTCACGCTCGACGCTCAAGGCGACCCGAACGCCGTGTTCGTCTTTCAGAGTGCGAGCACGCTCATCACGGCTACGTCAAGCACCGTTGCGCTCATCAATGGCGTTGACCCGTGCAACGTGTTCTGGCAGGTCACTAGCTCTGCGACACTCGGAACGAACTCGGTCTTCGTCGGCACCGTCCTGGCCTTGACCTCGGTCACCGCCACCACGGGGGCCTTCGTGACCGGAAGGCTGCTGGCTCGCAATGGTGCGGTCACCCTGGACACCAACACCGTCAACACTCCGACGTGCGGCGCCGGAACAGCGCAGACAACGACCACGACCGCAGCCGCCACAACCCCGACGGCCACCACCACCCTGACGGCACCCCCAGGCTCGAAGTTGCCGACTACCGGTACGCATCTCGCCACCACAACAGGAATGGCCGGACTGACAGCGCTCATCCTGGGCGCCGTGATGCTCGGGGCTTTACAGCGTAATCCCCGTCGTCGAACGCGCTGACGACGGCACAGCAGTCCCTACCAGACCAAGCGGGTGCGCTCCCTGTAACACAGCACCCGCAAACTGCACGTTGGGACGTTCTCCGAGAATCATGAGCCGCCGAGTGCGCAGCACGACAGCGGAACCGGGCGGCGCTCAGACTAGCAAATCTGCAAGTGTTGACGACTAGCACTCCTGCGAGTAAGGTCGGACTCGTGCAGGACTTCCGGTCGGACCCAAGTGAGAGCGCAGAAGGCAAGGGCATTGCTCGGCGCGCTTGGGATGCCTACTCGAAGGGCGTTCAACGAATGACCGTTCCGGTGCTCGATCCAGTCGCCGCTGCGTGGGCCCGCAAGCTCACAGAGGAGCTGGTTGGGTTCTGGGTCTTGTGGCATGCGCTCGGAGGTTTCGAGGGCCTGGAGCGCTTCGGCATGCACAAGACGACGATTTGGCGGAAGGTCAAGAAGTTCCGGATGATTCTCGGAGCCCACCCGGACGAGTTCAAGTTCGAGGGCATCACGATCGACACAACAACGCTGTGGGACGACATGCTCGGCGCTGTCGTTCCGAAACCGGCCGAGGAATAGCCGCCGTGAGTCCCGATCTGGTTCCGTCGCATCTGCTAGCACTCGCAAATACGCCAGTAGAACTGG
>JAYUDQ010000558.1:0-1530 GCA_043739745.1 Acidimicrobiia bacterium
GAGCGACCACGCTGCCGGCAGACGGCGTGGGCACAGTCGGCTCATCGGAAGCCCCGACCATTGCCACGACGGCCCGACCGCGACGGACGGCGCGCACGACCGTGCGTCGTTCGACGAGATCGACGCGAGCCGCCACAGCCGGCGGGAAACCATCCGGTCCGGCCGCCGCAACGCCCGCTGCACAGACCGCCAGTCAGCCTGGCTCTGGCGATGGCCGGGTGGCTGTCAACGCCCCGGTCACGCGGGTGACCGGTGGGAACGGCTGACGGACCGATGTCGCTGCCGGCCTGGCCCACGAGTCCACATAGCGTGACGGCCCCGACATAGTGGGGTCCTCCGTCCCACCGAGGAGACCTATGAAAGCCATCTGGAACGACACCGTCATTGCCGAGTCCGACGACACCGTGGTGGTCGAAGGCAACCACTACTTCCCGATCGACTCGGTGCGTGCCGATCTGCTCGGAACGAGCACGACGACCACGGTCTGCCCTTGGAAGGGCACGGCGCGCTACCACACGCTTGTGGTCGACGGCGCCTCCAACGTCGACGCCGCCTGGTTCTACCCGACCCCGAAGGATGCAGCGAAGGAGATCACTGACCACGTCGCGTTCTGGAAAGGTGTGACCATCACACCGTGATGGCCTCGTTGCGGGTCAGGTCAACGCGCCAACCGACACCAGTGGCGCAGCGGGCGGGGTCGGTAGCTGAAGTGCTGCGCGCATCTGCGCGACCAGTTCCCGGGCCTCGATGATCCCTATGGCGCTGTGCTCGCGGACGACCTTGATCGCCTCCGGGTCGCGTCCCTGACGTAAGAGTTCGTTGGCCAGCAGGACGTGGGCAGGGAGGTCGGCGTCCGGGTAGTCGAGGTTCAACTCGCGCATGATGAACTCGACCTTGCGGCTGAGTCGTTCGATGCTCTGACGGATCTCTGCGAATTCGGTGATCTGGTCGTGCACGACCTGCTCCTTGTCTGGGCTGGTGAGAGATTTATCGGCAGCTCGCCGCTCGCTCTTCACTCTTCACGGTCATTCGGCTCAGGCGCGAATTGCCGAACGCAGAGTCAGTGGAAGTCGCGGGAACGGCCAGGGGTCACCTCCATCGAGAGGATGTCAATTCTGTCGGCGATGATGTTGATGACGCTGGGACGTTCGATGTGCTCTCCCCGACGGAGGGTCCGCCGCAGCGGGGCGACACCCGCAGGAAGCGGCACCGGTGTCGGTTCCATGCGCTCGAGGATCCCCCGCACGAGTAGCGCCCCGGCCCCGCGCGCCACCCGCCGGTACTTCGCCCACACCCCCTTGGAGCAGATCACGTTCACCAGCCCGGTCTCGTCCTCGAGGTTCACGAACGTCGTTCCCCCTGCCGTCGCCGGGCGCTGACGATGGGTCACGATGCCGCCTACCCACACCCTTGTGCCGTGCTCGACCGTGCGCAGCTCCGCCGCCGTCTTCACGCCGATCTCCGATAGCCGGGCCCGCACAAGCTCGGTCGGATAGCCGTCGGGTGTGACGCCGGTGGCCCAGAGATCGG
>JAYUDQ010000559.1:0-1526 GCA_043739745.1 Acidimicrobiia bacterium
CCATGACCCGCGCCCCGTGTTGTGCCAACGTCGCCGCGATCGCTGCGCCGATACCGGAACCTCCTCCGGTAACCAACGCTCGTAACCCTGCTAGTTGCAATACCGTTTAGTTAGGTGGTTGGATGGTGGGGTGTGAGGGCTGGGTGGGTCGGGGCCAGTCTCGGTGTCGTGCGCGTTTGACGTGCCACTTGGTGTACTTGCGTTTGATGACGCGCGGGTTGGCGCGGAGCCGGCGGAGCGGGTTGAGTCGCCGGCACAGCAGCACGATTGCGTGAAGCCAGCCGTGGTCAGTGGTGTGAGGGGGAAAAATCGCGCGCCGCTGAGATGGAGCGGCGGGCGATGCGCAGTGCGGCAACGAAGCTGACCCGGTCGGGGTCCACGTTGGCGTGGTCGGCGGCTTCCCACATCAGGGTCCGGATCGCGTAGTGGCAGCAGAGGTGCCCCCAGATCTCTTGCATCACGAGCGCCGGCGACTTCGACCTGAGCACGGTGCGTGCTCCGCGCTGGTGTGTTTTCAACTCGTCGAACACGGACTCGATCTCCCAGCGCTGCGAGTAGGCGAGCGCTAGATCTGTCGCGCTGGCTTCGGTCGGGTCCAGGATCGTGGTGATCAACTGGTAGACGTTGTCGTTGTCGCGGCCGTCGTCGATGGTGTAATCGATGACTCGCACGACAAGCCCTTCACCACGGCGTTTGAAGTTGTGGACCTCGAACACCTTTGACAGATACGAGCCGTCGGCGAGGATCTCGATCGGGTCGAGACGCTGGCTGGCGCGCATCCTCCACAACAGATCAGCACCGGTTGCCTGGGCCTTGTGCCACAACGAGAACCCGTAGAAACCCCGATCAGCCAGACACAACATCCCGGGCTGCAACCGGCCGACCAACTCACGCGACAGCGTGACCTCGCCTGTCGAACACGGCCCGGTGACCGCATCGAAGATCGCGTGTGTTCCACACTCCACCAACCCAACGACACGGGCCTGCGGGAACGCGGCCTGCTCACCCTTGTTGACGCCGGGCCGCCCGAAGAACACGGCGTTGTCCACCGTGTCAGCAACATCCAAACAGGTCCCATCGATGGCCACGAGCCGCCGCCGCGCCAACCACGACCCCGCAGCACCCGCCGTCGCCAACGGCTGCGCGACCCGCTCGAACAGCGCCTGGACCGGCTCGAACCCCAACCGGACACGGGCCTGGAAGATCGCCGACTTCGACGGCAACCTGACCGGCTCACCATCGCCCGCCCATGACAACCCGTCGGTCAACAATGACAGCACATCCTCGTACGAGCCCTCCGAATGCATCGCCATGCCGATCGCGAAATAGGCCATCACCCGCGCCGGCAACGAACGATTCCGCAACTCAGTCCGACCGCACTCAGCAATCACCTCGTCAACCAGATCCGGCGGGAACGTCCGCGTCAACACCCCCACCGACACCAAATCAGACAAACGACGATCCGACACAGGCTTCAACCATCCAGCACGCGGCATCCACCCAAACTACACCCATGTAACTCTAAC
>JAYUDQ010000560.1:0-4321 GCA_043739745.1 Acidimicrobiia bacterium
TGAGGAGCAGCCCACCCGATGCAGCAGCGATGCGCATCCCGATGCCGAGCACGAGCGCACCACCGATGGCGAGCAGGCCGAGCATGAACAACCAGTCGGCCCAAGCAGAGCCGGCCATCGGTCGGAACACATCCTTGAACGGCCCGTTGACGGCGGACAAGAAGCCCTTGGTGGGTGAACCACCGTGGAGCCATGCCGCAGGTCCAAAGCGATCAATGGCCCCCGTCGTACGACTTCTTCCGGTGGAGTATCCGAGTGCGAGCAACTTGTCGAAGAATGCCCAAAGGAACACGAAGCCGATCGAAAGCCTCGCGACCGCCCACAGGTAGCTGGCTGCGACCCGATCACGGTCGGCGACCGCGGCCCACCTGGCGGGTATGTGATCGGTGCCGTCGGTCTCGTTGGTCGCCTCGGACGGCGTGAGGGTGGCAGTCATCGCTGATCTCCTTCTTCGGGCTTTGCTTGAGCGAGTGCTCGTCCTGCCTGCATCTTCCGCCTGGGTTGGGCCCGCGACCAGGGCCGAAGGTCCCCGAGGGGCCGCCGAAGCGCCCGCCGGGGTGGAGCTGACGGGGGTGCCGGCCGCTCCGCGTCTGTCGGGCGCGGGTCGCGCCGGATCCATGCACGTCGCCCCTCAGGTCGCCCAGTCCGAAGCGACCATCAAGGACATCGAACTGGCCGCGTGCCTCGCACTCGGTCGAACGACAATGGGCGGCGCGAGCGATGTCGCCAACGGCTAGATGAGCATGCTTGGGAGCACTGCGAACGCCGCAGGGTTCGCGGCCACCTCGGTGTCGATGAGGGCGAGGAGGTCGCTGCCGATGGTGCGTTCGCGGGGCAACGTGGCCACCCGGCACACGTTTCCCGACGAGTCGACGAGGATCGCGTACGGTGGCGTGAGCACGTCCGCGTCGAGCAGGCGGCCGATCGTTCCGTCAGGGTCGGCGATGATCGGCACGTTCAGTCCAGCATCGTCGGCGGTCTGTCGGACCTCGGCTGCGGTGTTCGACGCGATCGCCAGCAGCTGAACGCGTCGCTCTCCGAAGCTGGCCAGCGCGTCGCTCATCTGGTGGAGTGATGGCAGTGCCTCGGTCGCAGACCCGATGATGCAGATGAGCATCGGGACCTTGCCGAGGAAGTCGCTGCTGTGGATGGTCGCACCCTTCGAGGACGGGCCGTGGAACGGCGGGACGGGATGACCCTCGAGGTGGCTCATGTCGATGGCACGATCACGACGGGGCACATCGCATGGTGGGCGACGCGCTGGCCGACAGACCCGAGGAGCAGACCGGCAAAGCCGCCCCGCCCCCGCGATCCAAGCACGATGAGGTCACCTTCCTTGGCTGCCTCAAGGATCGCGTGCGCCGCACCACCCGTGGCAAGGATGCGCTCCGGCGGCGAAGCCAACCCCGAGCAATCGACAGAGTCGACGTCACCGTCCAACACCGTGTTCGCCGCGGCCTCGAACGGACCCCAATCGAACACTGGCGTGGCGTAGGTGTACGCGCCTGCCATCGGCATGTCCCAGACGTGAACGACCTCAAGCGAAGCGCCTGCGAAGGCAGCTTCTGTGACCGCCCACTGCAACGCATCACGGCCCCCAGCGGAGCCGTCGACGCCGACGACGACGCGTTGCGGCGTCGTTTGCGGCGTCGGGGTGTGCTCGCCTGGCACGACAACGACGGGACACGTCCCATGCGTGATGCATTGAACGCTGACCGAACCGAGGAGCAGGCTCGCGAAGCCGCCCCTGCCCCGCGAACCAACCACGAGCATCGACGCACCAACTGCCGCTCCGAGGAGCACCTCAGCCGGTTGTCCCCGGCGTGCGGAGCGTTCCACTCCGCCGCCAGCATCGCCAAGAGCCTTCAGCACGAACTGGTCGATCTTGAGCCCGGCGTCAGCGGTCCCTGCCGCCGCGGCGCGCCGCTCCACCTCGGTCGTCGCACCGTCGTCTGCCCCGCCCCACGCCAGGACCGCGACCACGGGAGCATGTCGGCGGGCGGCCTCGTTGACCGCCCAGCGCAACGCACGCTCGCTTCCAACAGATCCGTCGATGCCAACAACGATGCGCGTCATGACAACATCATCGGTGGAACGCCGACCTGCTGACAGGGCCGGATGTCAATGATCTCAGGGCCAAACGGCGCTCGGGTTTCCATAGGGACCGACTACCCACATCGGGGTGCGTCGAGACCTCTACGCCGGCCAAGCATCGAGGCCGGCGGGCAGTGCCGAACTCATGCGAAGGGGACGAACTCATGCGAAGGGGACGAACTCATGCGAAGGGACGAGCAGCGGGGGGATGCCCGACAAGCCACTCTCAGGCCGGTGCCGCGTATGGTTCAGGCACACGCCTCCGGCGCCGACTCTCAAGGGATCTCATTCGTGCGACTTGCCAACCTCTCCGGCCGAGCGACGCTCATCACCGGCACCGACGACGCGCCGCTCGGCGTCGACCTCGCCACCGCCTCAGACGGCCGGTTCGGCCCCGACATCCAAGCGCTGTACCCGGTGTGGGACGACCTCCTCGGGTACTTACCAGGCGCGGCGGCGGCCGGGTTGCTGGGCGGCGCCACCCCCCTCGATCGCACGCAGCTGTGCTCGCCTGTGCCGCGCCCCCGCCAGGTGTTCGCCATCGGTCTCAACTACCGAGCTCACGCCGCAGAGTCGGGTATGGAGCTGCCAAAGGTGCCCGCGACGTTCACGAAGTTCCCCGCCTGCATCACCGGCCCCCACGACGACGTCGAGATCCCCGCCCCAACGGTGGATTGGGAGGTCGAGCTCGTGGTGGTCATTGGCCGCTCCGCCGACCGCGTTGTCGAGGCTGACGCGTGGTCACACGTGGCCGGTCTGACCATCGGCCAGGACCTCTCCGAGCGCACGATGCAGTTCGCCGCCGGCAACCAGTTCTCCCTCGGGAAGTCCTACCGTGGCTTCGCGCCGATGGGGCCGTGGGTGGTCACACCAGACGAGTTTGGCGACCCCAACGACATCGGCCTCGGCTGCTCCCTCGACGGCGAGGAGGTGCAGAACGCACGCACGAGCGACCTCGTGTTCGACATCGCGAGCCTCATCACACAGCTGTCCGCCGTGCTTCCTCTGCTTTCCGGCGACATCATCTTCACCGGCACCCCTGCCGGTGTCGGCATCGGCCGCAAGCCCGCACGGTTCCTTCACGCCGGCCAGGTGCTCGAGACGTGGATCGAAGGCATTGGCACGATGCGCAACTGCCTCATCGCTCCAGCCCGCTGAGGCCAGCCGATGGCCGCACGCTCGGTCCCGACATCCGATGTCGACCTGTTCGATGACGCCCACCTCGAAGACCCCTACGACGCCTACCGGATGCTTCGCGATCTCGGGCCGGTCGTGCGGTTGGAACGCAACCATGCCGTCGTGGTGGCTCGCTACGACGACGTGAAGGCGGTGCTCGCGAACGCGGACGGGTTCTGCTCCGGCCAGGGCGTTGGCCTGAACGACTTCATCAACGCCGTGGGCCAGGGCACGACGCTGATGAGCGACGGCGAGGCACACGAGCGTCAGCGCAAGGTCATCGGCCAGCCGATGACGCCGCGCGCCCTCGCCGCCCTGCGCCCGGAGGCACAGCGCTTGGCCGATGATCTTGTGGATCGGCTCGTGCCGCAGGCGACGTTCGATGCGGTGCGCGACCTCGCAGAGGTCATCCCTGCCACGTGGGTGCCGGACCTTCTCGGCTGGCCCGAAGCGGGTCGCGAGCACCTCGTGCGGTGGGGGTCGGACAACTTCGATGCCCTCGGGCCGCCGAACGCTCGCACCGAGGCCGGCGGGCCCGGGCTGCTCGAGATGGTGTCCTACGCCGAGCATGTTGCCAACGAGGCATCGGCTCCTGAAGGCAGCATGGCGGCGGGCGTCCTCGAGGCGGCCCGGCGTGGCGAGATCGAGCCCGGCCAGTGCCCGACGCTGCTGATCGACTACCTCGCCCCGTCGCTCGACACGACCATCAGCGCCATCGGCAACGCCATCTGGCTGTTTGCCACCAACCCAGCGCAGTGGCAGCTGCTGCGTTCGAACCCGACCTGGATCCCCAACGCGTGCAACGAGATCCTCCGCATCGAGAGCCCGATCAGCTGCTTCACTCGCGTGGCCACCCGCGACGTCGACGTCAGCGGAACGGTCGTCGCCGCCGGCGAACGCGTGGTCGTGCTGTACGCGTCTGCGAACCGCGACGAACGCCGCTGGGACCGCCCAGCCGAGTTCAGCATCAGGCGCGAAGCGGCAGGGCAGCTGGCCTTCGGCTTCGGGACCCATGCCTGCGCCGGCATGGGCCTCGCCCGCATCGAGATGG
>JAYUDQ010000561.1:0-4320 GCA_043739745.1 Acidimicrobiia bacterium
GCGGGGTGAACCAACCCGGCGACGCCGACGCGTCCGATCCCGACCGTCACCTCTCGCTCGTCGGCATGATGGGCTCGGGAAAGACGACGGTCGGACGCATCCTCGCCCAGCAGCTCGGCATCGCGTTCGTCGACACCGATGCGCGCATCGTCGCCGAGCAAGGACGCACCATCGCGGAGATCTTTCGGGACGCGGGCGAAGCAGAGTTCCGTGCCCTCGAGACGAGGCAGATCGAAGCGAGTCTGGCGGCGCCGGAGCGATCGGTGATCTCCCTCGGCGGTGGCGCAGTGCTCGCGGACCGCAATCGTGAGATGCTACGCGCGCATAGCGTCGTGGTCTGGCTGCGAGCCTCGGTGTCGACGCTCCTTGCGCGAGTCGGAACGGGCAACAACCGACCGCTGATCGCCGACGACCCCATCGGACGCATCACCCGGATCGACCTCGAACGCCGTGACCTGTATGCCGCAACCGCCCACGTCGTCATCGATGTCGACGAGCTCCGCAGCACGCAGGTGGCCGACGGGGTGCGGGCCGCCTTCAGCCGCTGGAGGCCGTGATCGTCAACGGATCGAAGGCTCAACGGCTCAACGGCTCAACGGCTCAACGGATCAACGGATCAACGGATCAACGGATCGGGCCGTTGGGCCAGCGCGCTGGCCGTGACTGCGCCGACCGACCAGGCCACGGCGGATACGACGAACGTCCAGGTGAAGCTTCCGGCCCGGTCGGCAATCGTGCCGCCGAGCTGCGGTCCGACGGTCTGGGCCAGGCCGAAGAACAGCGTCACCGCTCCGAACGCGGCCCCGAACTCGACGGGCCGGGCATGGTCGGCGATGTACGCGCCGATCACCGCGATGTTGCCGGCGAACGCGAAGCCGAAGGCCAGCGCACCGAGCATCACCCACGGCTCGCGGTGGGTGACGGGGGTGAGCACTGCGAAACCGGCCAACAGGTACCCGGCCATCAGCGCCGGCCGACGCCCGATGCGGTCCGAGATGCGACCCATCGTGATCCCACCGGCGATCGACGCAACGCCGAACACTGCGAACACGGCCGAGGCGTGGGCATGGCCGAAGTTGGCGTCCTTCTCCAGGGCAGCTACGACGTAGGTCGTGTACAGGATGTAGCCGAAGCCGTAGCAGAAGTATGTGGCGGTGATGGCCCCCCAGCGCGGCACACGGCGCAACGCCGACAGCCTCGGTGGCGAGCCACCGGGCGACGCCGGCACTCGCAGGACGAAGCCGGTCACGACCGTGAGCGCGACTGCCATGAGGCCCTCGATCCACCAGATCGGCCGCCACGCACCCCCGTCGCCTGAGATCGCGCGCCACACGTTCGTGAGCTGCGTGGCGAAGACGATGCCGGAACCGATGCCCATGCCGGTGAGCCCAACGGCAAGGCCGCGCTGATCGGGTCGCAGGGCCCCTGTCACCAGGCCGACGGCGGGGATGAAGGTGACTGCGCCGCCGACGCCGGCGAGCAGCATCCCGATGATCAACACGTTGAGGCTCGGCGCTGCGGCCAGGACGAGCAATCCGGACGTCGAGAAGACGAGGCCGATCTTGATGAGGATCTCGCCCCGCACCCGCAGTGATGCCACGCTGACCGCGGCCGTGCCCGCCAGATAGGCGCCGACGTTGAGGGTGCCCAGGTAGCCGGCCTTGCCGTAGGACGTCAACAGGTCCGCTTTCACCGCCGGCAGCAGGATCGCGAACGTGAAGCGCCCGAACGCCTGCACGCTGCCGCAGGCGAGCACCATGAGCACGACGATGGTGCGGTCGGACGACCGCGCGCCCACCTGCGTGTCGGCCAACTCAGAAGCGGGCGGTGCGCGCACGCCGTGACCCTACGCGGACCTGTCGAATCGGAACATCTCGCTTCCCGGCGCCGGGTTGGTCGCCCCCGCAGTCGGAACTTTTCCGAGGTTTTTGGCCCGCCGCGGAACTGGGCGCGACCGGTTCACCGTCACACCCCGCAGTCATGATGTCCCCGGTCACCACGGAGGGCATGCGAGTATGCAAAACCAGAGACGGACAGTGGGAGCGCACGTGAAGGTCGGACGAACGCAGTCAGCAGCGAAAGCCCGGAAGCTCGGGGCGGCGATGCGAGCCGCGGTCCTGGCGACGGTGCTGATCGGCGGGGCGATACCGCTCGCATCGACCTCCCTGGCCCGTGCCGTGTCCGTGTCCGTACCGCCCGCGGCGTTGGCGAAGCCGACCAGCGCGGCGAGCAACGCGCGGACCAACGCCGGGACCACCTCCAAGATCACGACGAAGGCCACGAAGCCGACGACGAGCTACGACAAGCTCACCGTGGCCAAGCCCGGTCCGAACCTGAGCGTGGTGCTGCACTCGCCGACGGGAAAGCTGCGCTCGGTCATCGGCGCGACCGAGGTCCGCTGGCTGTTCGACCGGCCCGTGGTCGACCTTTCGTCGGTGGGATCGCGCCCCGACCCGACGCCCTACGTCACCGTCGATCCGCCCGTGCCCGGTTCGTTCCGCTGGCCGTCGACCCGAATGCTCGTGTTCACGCCGTCGGCCGCGCTGCCCGGATCGACGGTCTTCACGGTCACACTCAACGGTTTGAAGGCACTCGACGGGACGACGCTCAGTGCGCCGGACATCACCCGCTTCGAGACCCCGCGAATCCGCTGCAGCCTTCACGACTCGGCGCTGCCGTCGTTCCGGATCGTCTGCGACCAGCGCGTCACGGCCGAGAGCCTCGTGGCCCACACGCAGGTGTCGTTCCGGGCCGTCAACGTGAAGGTGAGCCGCTACCAGCCGGCCCCGGCCGACCTGGCGAAGATGCGCACGGCGGACCCCACCGGAACGGCGGCGTTCGAGAAGTCGCTCGCCTCGTTCGACTCCCGCACCGGGGAGGTGCAATCCCTCACCACTTCCTTCGTCGGCCAAGGAGCATGCAACCCGGATGCCGCGACGTCGCCGATCTGTTACACGTTGGAATCGTCGGGTCCGCCGCCGCTCGACTCCGTGGCGACCATCCGATTCACGGCCGGCATCACCAGCCTCGACGGCCCGCTACTCGGCGAGGCCCGCACCGATGGTCGTATCACGCTGCCGCGCACGCCATTCGTGGTCACGAACCGGTGTCGGGTCGACTGCGACCCCGAAGGTGGCTACAGCGTGAACGTCGTCGGTGGACAGTTCACGCCGCTCGGCCTGAACGGACTGCTGCGCGTCACCGATACGGCGGACCAGTCGACGACCACGTTCACCATCCCGTCGGACGTGGTCACCGACGACGATGTCCCGAGCGAGCTGCAATACCCGTTCGGACTCGGCTGGGCGAAGCTCAAGCCGCTGCACACCTACGAGGTCCGGCTTGATCCGAAGGCCACGAACACCGACGGCATTGCGCTGTCCTATCCGTCGATCACCACGGTCTCGGTCGGACGCTTCTCCGGCTACGCCTGGTTCAACGGCGGTGAACGCGTACTCGAATCGTCCACCGCCGGCCTCTCGGTCCGGGTCCGCAACGTCTCGGCCTACGACCGTGTGCAGCGCCGGGTCACCAAAGACGAACTGGCCACGATGGTCCGCTCCTATGCCGGATTGCCCAAGGCCCGCAAGCTGAACCTCTCGGCGGAGAAGGCCACCGCGGTCGCCCTCACGCGGGCGGCCGACTCCGACGGCACCCTCGCAGTCGGCGTGAGCGCCAAGGTCGAACCGGGCGTGTACCTGCTCGCCGTGCGGCCCCGCGCGTACGTCGCGAAGAGCGAGTACAACTCGAACGGGATGCCATGGTCGGCCGCCGACGAAGCCCGCTCCGTGGCCGCCAGGGCCCGCAAGAACTACTCGACCGGGCCTACCGGAGACGGCTGGAGCAGTGCGCTCGTGCAGCGCACCAACCTCGCCGTCACCCTCAAGCGATCGCCCGCGAACGTGTTCGTGGCCGTCACCGACTTGAGCACCGGGACACCGGTGAAGGGTGCCAAGGTCTCGCTCTACGGCATCGGGTCGAAGTCGTACTGGGTCGGGTCGACCAACGGCGACGGCATCGTGATCGGCGACCCGGACACGCAGCCCGGCTGCGGCTCGTGCGACGTGGTCGCGATCGTGGAGAAGGGCGCCGACCTCGCCTATGCGCAGAGCATCTGGCGCGAGTGGGGCGATGAGCTGCCGTACATCGGCGCTGACGCGAGCGTCGATTCGTCGTCGTCATCGACGGTCGCGGCACCCACGAAGACGCCGGTGCTCAAGCCCGGCGAGCAGCTCAAGGCTGCGCTCTTCGCCGACCGAGGCGTCTACAAGCTCGGCGAGTCGGTCCGGGTGAAGGGCATGATCCGCACCGAGACCCCGG